>LSNW01000006.1 GCA_001566965.1 Methylothermaceae bacteria B42
TGGCGTCCAGCCACAAATCGTCTCGGGCAATGTGCTCGAAGCTCTTCGGCGCCAGGGCGTCCCATTCCGCATCTTCTTCGATGCCTTCGTAGCGGTCGGCTTCCCAGGCATTAGCCTCTCCCATTTGCGGCACATAGGCATTGATGCTGCGCCGTGCATAGCCATTGAACAGCACGGCATCCCTGCTTTCGGGCAATGAATAGTCCCAGACGCGGCGCAAGTCTCCCTCGGCAGCCAGCTTGCCGAACTTGCCGCTGGCATCTTCATTTCCAGTAAAGCTGATGTGATAGCCAAACAGGTTCAGCGAAAGGGTATGGTGATTGATGTTGGAGCGCGTTACCAATAGCCGGTCATTGTGAGCCACCCATTTTCCTGTGTTGATCTGATCCAGCGCCAGCAGGCTTATGTACTTGTTGTCTTTTGCCTTGGGGAGTGATTCGCTGGCGGGTGAGCGCCCGTCTATGGCGCAGACGCCTTTGCCATGTTTCTCAAAGCTGTCGAGAAAGCCCTCGAATACCGGCGCGGGCGCGTTGTCACCGCAGAGATCGAGACGGCGCGCCTTGATATCTTCCAGCCGCTTGAAAAGGCGGTCGATGAGCCGTTTGAAAGGCGGCTCGCCATCGCCTCTGTTACGGTCGAGAAAGTCATTGCAGGCCGCCGGTTCCCAAGAGATGCCGATGCCCGATTCGCCCCAGGTCTGTTGCAAAAACCACTGGTTGAATTCGTTCTGAATCCCGGCCAGCTTTTCCCGCACCTCAGACCGGTTGGGTGCGACGATGAGAAACTTGCCCGCCGCGTTGATGACCTGACTGGTGGGCGGCAGACCCAGTTCGTCGAGAATCTTCAGCGCCGCGCATTCAGTGAGCAAGGAGATATAGGCTGAACGCCCCCGCAGCAACCGCGCGGCATTTTTCTGTGTCTCGCTACCACTGGAGAAAATGAA
Organism: Methylothermaceae bacteria B42; assembly: GCA_001566965.1. Taxonomy (NCBI): domain Bacteria; kingdom Pseudomonadati; phylum Pseudomonadota; class Gammaproteobacteria; order Methylococcales; family Methylothermaceae; species Methylothermaceae bacteria B42. The sequence continues at coordinate 944 of LSNW01000006.1, forward strand.
CGACTGGATGCCAAAGAAGTCGCCCATCACCAGCAAAAACTTGTCCTCTGTCCATGTCTGCTCCGCCAGCGCCTGGTGCTGCCGCTCCCGATCCCATTGTGCTCGCAGGGCTTCACGAATTTTCTCCGGCTCATCATGCTCGTGATATCGCCACAGTGCAGTGGCCAGAGCGGCGGTAGTTCGGGAATGGTCGTACAGCGATACTTCCGGCTTGGTGTTGCCCGCAGTGGCAGAGGGAATGGCAGAGGCAAACGCCGCCCAAAGCGAATCAAAATGATCCAGCCACAGGCTCCAGTTCTTGCGGTGGCTTTCGGGGATGTTGTCCAGAGCAGCCCGAAAGGCGTCCCACAGCTTGCGGTAGTCCGCCTGGCCCGCCTCGTTGCCCGCCTTTTCGATCTCGCTGGCTGATGCTGGGAAAAGACTGTCTACCGAAAGCGGAGCAAGCGGATAGCGCCAGGCCAGATCCTCCGGCTTGACAGGCTCGCCATTCAGTCGAATCTGTTCGAACAGCGTCAACTGCCGGCGGGTGTAGTGGTTCAGTGGCTTGTTGTCATCATCTACTGCTTGGTTGTAATCATCGAACGCATCGCGCTCGAAACCGGAAGCCACCCGGTCCGCCGTGGCGATAATCCATTGCAGGAAGGTTTGCGGCTTGTGGTGCATGGCGGCGGCATTGATAAGCGAATCGTCAGTACCCTGTTCTTTCCACGCGGTAAATGGGGTAACTTCCACCCCTTTCAGAGGTGGCAGATATTTCTCGATTAAATCGATGGCGATTGCTGTATAAGCCGCATGGACATGCGTGTGGCGCCCATCCCAACTCGGGCAGTAAAGCTGCTTGTTGCGTTCCGCAACGCTATTACCTTGCGCGTCTCTTTCCATTGCTTCCCCGATCCGGGCGCGCTCGGCGAGTTTTCCCAGATCATGGAGATAGGCCGCAAAAGCCATGCGGCAACTGGCATCCAGTCTTGTTCTCATGAATTTAACCTCGATTATTCCTCGGCCATGGAAACTGGCTTCAGAGCTTGACAGGAATTTTGCAATTTTCTTTCATATGCAATTATTTTGTGATGACTCAAAAAGTTTTTCCCCGCCCGCAAGCTTTTCGCCGATAAATGTTATCGCTTCCGGGGCAAGAGTGAGTCCGTAATAGGTATAAGGACGTTGGCCACCTGGGGTAATGAGGTACGATGCGGCCAGGCGTTCACCCAGCGCCCTGACGATGGCCTTGTTGGTTCTCGACAAACGCTGATCGAACCAGTCTTTGCAATCCTCGCAATCCAACGCCTTTTCCGCGCGCACATACTGACCACTGTGCCTGCCGACAACCAAAGCATATTCATTCAAGTAGCGCGGCACCAACGCCTCCGAACGGCTATTCATCGGAGGCAACCCTTCTTTCCGGCTTCGGGCAAACAACGTGTAGAAAGCAAACTCAGCCGGTGACAATTTTATCTGCTCGCCTTGTACATGCAGACAGCGACGCGGCAAGTCAATATCGATATGCGGCGGTAGGCGGGATTTACGCGCTGCGTCAATGGTATCGGAAAAACTGGCCGCGCCTTTCAGTAGCCGATCCGGCAGGCCATCACGCAAACTGACAAAAGGAATCTCCGCCAGGGTCACTTCGGCGTCCCTGGTATCGGCCAGTGCTTTATCGCGGGTTTCGATGATCTGGCTATAGGGGGTGGGGTAGAAAAAATTCCAGCTTGACTCGAAAGGCTCGGACACCAGCACATGGGAAAGCCTGTCCTGGGGCCGGCCGAAGAGCGACAGGGCATACCCCAGATAGTAACCCATGGTCTTGCGCCCGCCGGCGATGGAAACATGCAGTGACGCCGTGGGATCCGCTGTCAAATGACGCACTTTCTCGGTAATAAAGTCAGCGCTGAGGCGGTTATCCTCCGGGGTGCGGATGTCATCAAGTGGTTGCCCCCGGCTGTTTTGCAGTACATGAATATGATCCGCATCGAAAGCAACGGGTGGCAAGTGATAGTCCCGGCATAAACGGTGGAACCAGCCGGGCTCTTCAGACAACAGGCTAAGCTGGGCGCGCCTGGCGCCTTCGGAAGTGGTAATCAGATGAATTTCCGTCGGCACCCAAGGTTCCATCGGATTTTTCACCAATGCGTATAAGGTTTCCGTCACCACCTGGGGGGACAGGCCGGTGACCGCCAGCAATAGGCGCCGGGGATAGGTTTGCGGTAATGCCGGGTCAGGCATAACAAGCTATCCGCCTGGCAATGCCACTGGGCCGCCGCTTAGCCGGTAACCCCCCAGTCCCATCACCGTCCCCTTGCCCACATGCAACCATTGTCCCGCCCATATCCAGGGCCAAAATGGGGCCAAATCACCGCTTTCAAAAGTCAGCCGGCCCATGATCCCGCCCATGTTCATCCAGGTCCGCTGGCGGTTGGAATAGCGGCGCCATTCATTCCAATGCAGATCGGCTTGCACGGGCTTCACCGGGCCGGCCTGTTCCAGCAAGCCCCTAAAATCTAGTGACAATTGTCCTTCTCCATAAAAACAACTCAACAGGGAAAGGCGGCGCATCAACGCCCCCAACCAGCCCCGGAAATGGAAATCCCCCTGCCCCATCAAATTTCCCCGGTATTTAATCCGGGCGGGGGTCGTTAAGTCAATAGAAATCACATCGCCAGGCACCTCTTTTGGAGGAGAAGGCAGCGGTCCGGCCGGGGCAGGCTGTAGATTGTCCGCCCCGGAAATTCCCCGCCAACCAGCGGGAGTCCATTGATCGATTCGTTCCAGTTCAAACCTTCCCTGGCGATTGCCAATACCCTTTTCTCCCATTTTTCGCCAAGCATAAACCAAATAAGGCAAGTGCTGATAACTTTGACCCAGCAAGGTGAGTTCAACGCTGAAGCGGTCGCCCTCGTTCAAACCGCGGGCATTGGTGGCCTCGGGATGGATTATCATTGGATGGGGCGCCGCCGGATATTTCCGCAACACAGGCGAATCCGCCGGCACCGGCGTTTCAAACAGGCTGCTGTAGGCGCAACGGAATTTGAGCAGGCATTGCGCGCAGGATTCAAGACGGGTAATGCATACCGTGCGCCTGAGGGCATGCCCCAGCGCTCCACGCCAGGCGGAACCTGAGTATTTGGGAAACTCGATCAAAGTCTCCGCGCGGCAAAAAAACCGGTAGCGGGCAAAATTCAGGTGATACATCTCAGCTCCTCCTGACTGGAAAATCCAAAGATTACTTCAGCAAGCGGTGACGGGTAAAGCGTTGCAAGCTTGCGGGCGGGCAAGCGTAACAGGAGCCAGGTCTGGACCGGGGCTGGCTAATGGCGCCCTATGTCCGCCGGATCCTGTACCAGGCAAGCCCAATGGGTTATTTGTTAAACTATCCCTTAATTACCTACATTCATGAGAATGCTTATGGCAGAACCCGCCAAACGTCCCGCGACTTACGAGGATCTGTTTGACCTGCCGGAAAACCTGGTGGGCGAGATCATCCACGGCGTGCTCCATACCCACCCGCGCCCGGCGCCAAAACACGCCCGGGCCTATTCCGCCCTGGGACATCATGTTGGTGGCCCATTTGATTATGACTCGGGCGGTCCCGGCGGCTGGTGGATTCTCGACGAGCCGGAGCTGCATTTGGGGGAGAATATTCTGGTTCCGGATCTGGCCGGCTGGCGCCGCGAGCAGATGCCGTCGTTGCCGGAGACCGCCTGGTTCGAGCTGGCGCCGGACTGGGTGTGCGAGATTCTGTCGCCCTCGACGGCGCGGCTGGACCGGGCGGTGAAGATGCCGCTCTACGCCCGCGAAAACATCGGCCACCTGTGGCTGGTGGACCCGGACTTGCAGACGTTGGAAGTGTACGCGCTCGACCGCGATCACGGCGACCCCCGCTGGCTGTTGCTGGCGACCCTGGAAGGCGACGCCCCAGTGCGCCAGCCACCGTTCGAGGCGGTGGAATTCGGGCTGGGGAGTTTGTGGCCCTCTCCCCCAGCCCCTCTCCCGGAGGGAGAGGGGAGTTAAAGACTTACTTCACTGTCCCTCATACCAACCTGCTCCCTTGCCCGCATGCGGGACCCAATCCCTTCTCCGCTCGTGGGGCCACTCCCTCCCCCGCTTACGGGGCCAGCTCCCTTATCTGCTCATGGGATCTACTCCCTCCCCCGCTTGCGGGGGAGGGCTGGTGAAAGGCGCGGTTGCAGGGTGATTAGCCAGACCCGCTACTTAACGCAAGAGATCAATCCGAATCCCCAAATCGAACGAGGCCCAGCTACGGTCGGCGGTCAAGACGGCAAGAGTCAGGCGGCTCCTTCCCGGCGTTCAGCAATCAGCGTGTCGGCCAGATTTTCCTCCACATCCTCGAACATACTCCAAAGTTCCTGCTCCAGGGTCCGACGGGGCTTGAGTACAAGGCGGCCATTTTCGACCCAGGCTACCACAACATAACCTGGCTGTAGCCCCATGGCCTGGCGGAGTCGTTTGGGGATAAGCAAGCGCCCCTGGGCATCGACTGGAAGAGGATAGACTTCTGGTGATTTTAATTCTTTCTCCATAGCGTGGATTCTATGGTGATATGTTGAATCGTGTCAATTTATTCACGTGATTGAAAGTCATAGAGGTGAGCCCAGCCCCTTTTTCAAACTGGAAAAGGGGCTGGGCGAACGACCGGACAGGACGTCCGGGCCGGGGCCTGTCATCCTGAACACCTCTCGCCAGGGACGGCAGGCACTCACGTTAATTCCCTTCTTAATCAGGTCACATTCTCGACGCACGGTTGACGGCGATGAAGTCGCCGCGACCGAGTCTTAATCCCTTCTTAATCAGGTCACATTCTCGACTCCGCCCACACGCGAAAAAGCTCCTCTGCAATTAGTCTTAATCCCTTCTTAATCAGGTCACATTCTCGACTGACAGTATGCTTTGCCATGCATTCCATGGCGTGGTCTTAATCCCTTCTTAATCAGGTCACATTCTCGACCGCTATCTGCGCTATCTAGCGCGTTTTTGATAAGTCTTAATCCCTTCTTAATCAGGTCACATTCTCGACAGCCATGGGGTCATATCTATGGCGGGTGTTTGTGTCTTAATCCCTTCTTAATCAGGTCACATTCTCGACTGGTATCACGCCGGTATATGCATTCAGCGTAAGTCTTAATCCCTTCTTAATCAGGTCACATTCTCGACCCAACACAAATCAACGGTGGACCAACGACTAAACGTCTTAATCCCTTCTTAATCAGGTCACATTCTCGACGATGATAAACCACCCAAACCGCAGCCGGTCCCGGTCTTAATCCCTTCTTAATCAGGTCACATTCTCGACAGAATGCCAATATGAGTGGTGGAAGGCAGAAAGTCTTAATCCCTTCTTAATCAGGTCACATTCTCGACCGGCGGCATATTGGAGTGCAAAACAGCCGGGCAGTCTTAATCCCTTCTTAATCAGGTCACATTCTCGACAACCGCTTGGGAGCACTGGGAATCCGGCAGACGGTCTTAATCCCTTCTTAATCAGGTCACATTCTCGACTGCACCCCTGTTTTTTCTCCTTTTAATACAATTACTTACAATACGCCATGAAGAAAATTGCCTTGCCAAAAAAGTTAACATGGTTATAAGTTAATTCGTATAAGAAATAACAAAATGGGGGTTACCCTCATCGCTTACTCTACCATACCGCTTTCAGGAGGCAAGGGCAGGGTTTGGGGGACGAAGGTTTCCGGCCACATGGGCTGCCCGAAACTTTCCCATTGAGGCTGAAGCGGGAGTGGATAAATGCGGATATCGTCTTCAACCGGGTCAATGACCCGTTCCAGGGCGGCGTGGATTTTCTCCAGTTGCCGGGCGTTGACGTGCAGCAAAAACACGGAATATTGCAACGCCAGGCCGGTTTTTTTCAGATAGCGGTGCACCCGCCCCAGGCGCCCGGGGTCGGCGATGTCATAACAAACCAAATGGGGGCGTTTTTGATGCAGGCTCATGGCAGGTAGGCGCCGCTGTGTTCCAGCCACCGCCACAGGCGACGGATGATATGGCGGATTTTTTGTTCCAGGGCAGGTTCATGGCTTTGATAGACCGTCACAACATCGCGATAGTCGGAAGATGCCGGCGTTACCTTTCCCGAAAGCGCCAAATCCCACAACTCCCATTCGAGTATGCCCGCCAAATAGCGGAGCAAGCCATGCCAATCGTGACCGGGTTCAAGTAATGCCGGATTGATCCGGTAATCGGCCAGCACCCGGGAAATCTGGGCAGTGGCGAGCGATTTCATGGCGCGGACAGGCGCCTCGCCCGTGCCGGGAAATTTCTCCCGCCAAGACTCATGCAACTGTTCCCTTGCCTGCCTGATACGCAAATCGGATATTTCCAGGCTCTGGCGCCGGAGCAGTCTGAGCAGGCGGGCGCGGCTCTGACTGCGGAACCATTGAATCAGGCGCTGGGGACCTTCCGGCAGGGTGAAGAATTGATCCAGCAATTCACTTAATTTGCCATCGTGGGGCCAGGCGCCAAATCCGATGCCCACCAAGCGCCCTTCCCGGTCCAGAAACGTTACCGGAATCCCCATCTGGAAACAGCGCATCAAGGCGGCGGTATGCCAATGGATGACACCCCGGCTGACAATCCGGTTGATTCGCGCCAGGGGCAGATAGCGGTCCGCCTGCTGGCGGGATTGAATACGCAGGGCCGGGCCTTCAAGCACCACCCGGCGCACTATCGGGGCGTTCAAATAGACGGTTTGCATGTTTTCAACTCCTTTACCAGGGTTGTGGCCTGGCGCCTGAGCGCCCGTTGCAGGGGTTTGACCTGTTGCTCAAAGGCACTGAAAAAACGCTGGCGACCGGACTTTCCCAGACGGCAACCGGAACCGGCGCGGGAAAAATGCCCGGCTTGCAGCCAGCGCTGGCGAAACCATTGGTAGGCCCATTCGTCAAGACAGGGCCGCCAGGGTTCCACTAGGTCGCAAGCCAGTGATTCCCGCCCCCAGTAGGGTTGATGGTAAAACCCGAGCAAAGGGTCAAGCCCCGCCGCCCACGCCATTTGCACCGCGCGGGTGTGCAGCAGCGCATAAGACAGGGACAATACCGCATTCACCGGATCAGGCGGCGGGCGCCGCCGGCGGCCTTGAAAACTCAGGCTTGCCGGGAATAGCCGGGCATAGGCCTGAAAGTATATCCTGCCGCCGCTGCCCTCCATGCCGAGTAATTGATCCAGGCTTTGGGCCTGCCGGATATTCCCGGCCAGTGCTTGCAACTTATCGGCGGCATCTTCCAGAACAGAACGGATATCGCGCCGCCGGCCGGTTGTTTCTGTCAGCCAACGGCACTGACGGCGCAGCTTGGCGGCCACCAGGGATTTGGCGAAGTCCAGGCAATAAGCGGCATCGGCGCAAGCCCGGTATTGCGCCAGCCGGACGGAAGCGTCATTGTGGCCGTTGCCAAGCAATTGCGCCCGCCGGGTACCGTGGCGGGGATCCAGCAGCATGACCGCAACGCCCGCTTCCGCAAGCCGGCCAAGCAGGTTGGTGTCAAGATAGGTTTTGGCGGCAATCACCACCCTTTGAACCAGGGCGAGAGGCACAGTTTTGCGCCCTTCCGGATTGCGGATGACCAATGCCCCGCCCTCCAGATTCAGTTCACTGTCTTTGCGGTCAAGATAAAGTGTCGCCATTGCCGTCACCCCAGGTAAAACCAGCCGGGATTGTCCGGCTGCACTGCCTTGCCCAATGTCCGCATTTTTTGGCGGGGATCCAGCCGGATAATCAACAGGCTATCGCACCGGTCATCCAGTACCTGCGCCAGGTCATGGAGTAAATGCCCCTTTTCCGCTTCCGTCATCCAGCATTCGTGCACCGATTTTTGCCCGCCGGTGGCATAGTGGCGGGTGATGTGGAGCGCGGCGCGCAACCGTTTGGGGTCACGCACGTCGTAAGCCACCAGGTAAAGTCCCCGTTGAATCATGTCACGGTTGCGCTTTAAGCGGGCCGAAATTCCGGTAACCCTCTCCAGGCTGGTGCTGGTAAAGGATTACCCGAAAGGTGTTGGCAAGTTCCGCTCCCACCAGGGCGGCGGCTACCAACGGGCCGGCATGGAAATAATGGACCCGGTCGGCGCCGGAGGCGAGCATTTTCCCCGCCAGTTGGCGAATGACTTCATGCAAGTCCGGCATATCTTCCGGACGCAGGATCTGGCCGCGGGTGAGGGTGAATATTCTGTCATCGGGAATCTGGCGCAAGTGTTGATCGGTTTGCCGGAAGACTTCCACCGCCGCGCGAACCTCCCTGCCAGGCAACAAATCCACAATCAACAGTGCGGGTCGCTGGCCGGGTTGCTTCTGGATTTGCCGAAACCAGCGTTGCCTTCGGCGGCGTTCCCCGAAAACCACTTCATGCCAAGTCCAAAATACCGGCAGCGTGACAATCAATCCCAACACCACGCTGACAGGATCGAGCCAGGTTAATACAAAATCAGAAAATGCTTGCCACATATAACGCCTCCAGTCGATGAATCTTTCGCAGTGAAGGATAAACAATATTCCCCCGCAGGGGGGCAACGGCAAGCTTGCGGCTGAATTTTAACCCGGATATTTCACCAGCCGGATTCGGGCTTTCCCATAATTAACTGATTTTTATACACAAAATGCTTAAGTTTCATGATCCACGAAATCCAATTTGGCTTCAGCCCGAATCCTATCCCGGCCCTGGCTTGTCCAAGCACGCCTGGGCTTGGGCTTCCTTCAAGCTATAGCTACAGCTATGGCTTTCAGTCCAGCCCGGCACCCAGCCGCACCTGTACTGCGCCATCATCCGGGATGCTGGTGAAATATCCGGGTTAAGGGACATATCCGTCAACTTTTCTATACTCAATAAGACAACGACAGTGTTGGACAATGGTAGATAAAACTTGATTATTTCGGAGCAAGCAATGAATAAACAGCTTTTGATCATTCCCTTTTTGGCCATGGCGCTATTTGGCAATGCCCATGCGCTGGATAAAGTCCGCCTGTGCAAACAGGCCATTGGGGCCGGATTCGGCATGACCGTGGAAAAAGCCGATAGCCTGCTATTGACGGAACAACGCAAGGACCAAAACTACGCCTTTGTTCCGGCCGATAGTAGAGACCCGGCCACCTACAGTTGTTATCTTGTGATCGGGCAAGAATACGCTTCGGTCACCAAGGAGGAAGCCGGCAAGCTGTATCAAAAAGACATTACCGGCTACGTTTGGAAGGGCAAACTGTATCTGCACGTGGTTCCCGAACCCCGGGGGGACTGGAAAGATTATTTGTAATCCGCTCCAAGGTTTAGCTGAAGCCCACTGGCTTTGTCGCGGACGATGGAGCCAGCGGGCGCTTGGAGGGTTCTCTCAGGAACGGCTCGGTCAGATAACGGACGGAACGCCCGCCGTTCTTCTTTGAAATCCGCCAACGGAAATGCGGGGTTGTTACCTTGCCAGGCCAATCAGCCGGGCCAAAAATTCCAGGGCGTTTTGGTTGAGAATGATGATGGTAAACATCAACACCAGAAACAAAAGGGTGAACTTGCGGTCTATGCGTTCAAAGCGGGCGTCGATTTTTCCGAATTCCCCGCGCAGCTCGGCAATTTCCCCCCGCAGTTCAGCAATTTGCCCCTCTAGCCGGGCTTGAACCTGGACAATTTTTCCTTCGAGCTGGGCTTGACCCTGGGTGATCTCGCCTTTCACCTCGGCGATGTCGCCCCTTAAATCGGCAATATCCGCCTTGAGTCCGGAAACGTCACCCTTGGTGGCCAGATTGTTCCAGACAAACTCCCCCAGCGCTTCGGCCTCCGCCTCGGCAATGGCTTCCGCCTGAGACGGGGGCAACCCCGCGTCCCGCAGGCGCTTGGCAAGTTTGAGGGTATCGAAAGTGATCATTGAACGGCTCCTGTCATGGCATTCATATTAGCCTTACCGGAAAGTCCATTCAAGTAAGCAATATTGATGCTTAGCCACCGGCAATCTCAGGCCAGACGGCGACCACATCTCCCTCTTTCAGTTCAGTCGTCATGCGTTGATCCGGCGGGATATAAACGCCGTTGATCAATACCAGATGGCGCAGTTTTTCGGGGATATGGAAACGGTCGAGACAGGCTTGCACGGAAGCGCCCGGCGGTACTTCAAGCGTGACTTGATGATTCCGGGCGTCTTCCGGGAGGTATTTTTCCAGGGTGGCGAAAAGTTTGACGGTGATTTTCACAACAACCCGGCATTAAAGCCAATGGGTTCCACCGAAGCCAGATAGGCTTCCATGATCCGGGTGGGGTCTTGCGTGAGTTTGGACTTCCAGCCATTCAAATGCACGCCGCTTTGAATCAGCCCCCGCAGCACGCCAATATGATCGGTATGGCCGACACAGGTGGCGCCCACCAACACATCTTCTTGAAACTGGAGGTTGATATAACGGTACCGGCCACGGTCGTAAAGAGTAGCGCTATCGCCTCCTTCCACTCCTTGCCACAGCCCAAAGGAGCTGGAAATCAAACCCAGGGTGTCGAGCACGTTCATGTTGAGATTGCCCTTGTGGCGCGCTGCGCGTCCCGCCATGTTGCGGGCGGCGATAAGGGCGTGATCGGCGGCGGTGGGCTGGATGGCCTGGACTTGCCAGTCGCTGGTGGAAAAGTCCAGCCCCTGGGCCACGTCCCCGGCGGCATAGATATCTTCGGCGCTGGTACGCAGGTGGCGGTCAACGACAATGCCTTGATCCACCTGGATACCGCTGCCATCAAGAAAATCCACGTTGGCCTTGACGCCGGTGGCCAGCACCACCAAATCCGCCGGCAGTGGAGAACGGCCGTCGCACAAAACGCCGAGAAGCGCGTCTCCCGAGGGCTTTGATGTTTCGATACCGGTAATGGGGGTGCCGGTCAAGACGGTGATGCCTTGCTTTTCGCACCACGCCTTGAGCAACCCGCCCGCTTTGCCGTCCATCATCCGCGGCACCATGCGTTCGCCCATTTCCACCACCGTCAAACGGGCGCCACGCTTGGCCAGGGCTTCCAAAATGATACAGCCGATAAAGCCGGCGCCAATCAATACCACGCGGCTGCCAGACTGAGTAAATCGGGCGATCCGGCGGGCATCATCCAGGGTCCAGCAGTGGACGACCCGTTCGTGGTGGACGCCTTCCACCGGCGGCGATAGCGGGGTGGAACCGGTCGCAAGCAGTAATTTGTCGTAGCCCAGTTCACCACCGCTTTGCAGTTTCAGGCGATGCATTGACGGCGCCACAGAGTCAACTCTGTCATGGCGAATTTCGATCCGGCGCTGATTAAAGTAATCCGGTTGCTTGCGCAGATAGGTGCCGGATTCGTTGATTTTGCCGGCCAAATAGTAAGGAATCGCCATGCGGGAATAGGGCGGCTCCGGTTCGTCGCCAATAAGGGTAATCTCGCATTGCGGATCCAGTTTGCGCAGCATGTCGGCGGCTACCACGCCCGCCGGGCCAGTGCCTACGATGACGTGTTTCATGTCCGTTTCCTCGTGTGTATATATGTCCACCGCAGAGGCGCGGAGAATGCGGAGAAGAACTTTTTTGTCATGTCCAAGCCTTGGGTTTTTTGAGGTGTTCCGGTGTTCCTGCCGTGGGTGTTGGCGGCCTGGATGGCCGCCATCAAGCCTCCATGGATGGATTTACGGCGTCCCACGGCAGGAATGCCGGAACACTTTGACTGGGTAGAATCATAACGCAAGTAAAAACCAGTTCTATTTCTGCGTCCTCTGCGCCTCAGCGGTGAAAAAATTCATCATAACCCCAACCGGCTGAGGGTTTCGGGCAAAGGCACGCCTTCCGGCGTCCAGCCCCTTAACTGATAGTATTCCGGCAGCATTTTGTGCAGTTCGTTGACCTTGCCCTTGGCGGGGCCGGTCTTGGCCGCTTCCTTGAGAATCCGCTTGGGCAAGGTGTCGTCCTTGGCGGTGATGCCGGCATCAAGGTTGAACTTGCGTTCCAGATTCCAGATCCGCTCGCCCACCTCCATCAGTTTCTCCACCGTCCACTCACCCTCGCAGGCGGCGTCAATCTGGGGGGCGATATTGTCCAGGGTCCAGGCGAAGGTGGTGAACACGCACAGGCCGGAAGAATCCACTGCCGCGGTGGCGTCCTGGAATTCCTTGACCATGGCGGCCTTGCCTTCGGTCACCAAGGGATCGGTCTTCACCGGAACGCCCAGTACCTCCGAAGAAACCGTGTAGGAACGCAAATGACACGCGCCCCGGTTGGAAGTGGCGTAGGTCAACCCCATGCCTTGCAATCCCCGGGGATCGTAAGCGGGAAATTCCTGGCCCTTGACGGTCATGGACAGGTCGGGATTGCCGTACTTTTCGCACAGGCGCCTCGAACCCAGGCCGATTTCCAGACCAAACCCCTCGCCCCGGGCGGTCAATTCCGCCACCCGCACCAGCGCCTCGGCATTACCGAAACGCAAATCGATGCCGCCGGTATCTTCCAGGGTCAATTGGCCGTTTTCAAACAATTCCATCGCCGCCGCGACAGTGGCGCCAAAGGAAATGGGATCGAGGCCATCCTCGTTACAGAGAAAATTGCAATAGGTCAAGGCATCCAGATCATCCACCCCCAGGTCCGAACCCAGAGCCCAGGCCGCTTCGTACTCCACGCCGCCGGAAGCGTGCCAGTAGCGGGGCTTGTTGACGACGGAAAAGTGCTTCTGGTCGATGGTGGAGATCCGCCCACAGGCGATAGTGCATCCAAAGCAAGCGGCATTGGTCACCAGATTGGGCTTGCCGTCGGAAGGCCGGGGCTGGTGCATGGCCTCGCCGGAGATTTTGTAGGCCCCTTCAAATTGCACTTCCCGGTAGTTGCGGGTCGGCATGGCCCCCACTTCGTTGATGATATTCATCAATACCTGGGTGCCATAGGTAGGCAGCCCCTCGCTGGTGACCGGACTTTCCGCCAATACTAGCTTGGCGGCTTCGGTGCTTTGAACGAAACGCTTGGGGTCTTTTAAATTGGCGATGCCTCGGGTGCCGCGCACCGCCACCGCCTTTAGATTTTTCGACGCCATCACCGTCCCTACCCCGGAACGGCCCGCAGCCCGGTGCAGGTCGTTAATGATGCCGGAAAAGAGGCAGCCCTTTTCCGCCGCCCGGCCCACAGTGGCGATTCTGAGCAGCGGATCCTGGTGCTTTTTATGGAGAATCTCATCAGTGTCCCAGACCGATTTGCCCCAGATTTCATCCGCCGGAAGCAACTGCGCTGTTTCGTTTTCAATATAGAGATAGACCGGCTGCGGGGACTTGCCCTCAAAAATAATCATATCCCAGCCGGCGAATTTCAGTTCGGCACCGAAAAAACCGCCGGAATTGGAGCAGGCAATGCAGCCGGTCAGCGGGCTTTTGGTGACCACCGAATAGCGACCGGCGGTGGAAGCCATGGTGCCGGTCAACGGCCCCGTCACCATGATGAGCTTGTTTGCCGGCGATAACGGATCCACTTTGGGATCGACCTCTTCACTCAAATATTTGCTGGCCAGGCCCCGTTGCCCCAAATACTCCGCCGCCCAGGCCATATTGAGGGGTTCTTCCCGGCAATTGCCGCTGGTCAAATCCACCCGTAGCACTTTGCGTGTCCAAGCCATGTCTAGTCCTCCTTATTCGCTCAACAGGGTTGCGGCATGGGCGCGCATCCGTTGATAACCGGTTTGCTGGGCATCCACGAAGGTGATGGCCTCGGTGGGACAAGCCTTGGCGCAGGCCGGGTCGCCGCCGCACAGATCACACTTGTAGACCACGCCGCTGTCGACATCGTAATTCACTGTGCCGAAGGGACAGGCGATGGTGCACACCTTGCAGCCGACACAGGTATCGGCCAGTACTTGTTTCACGCCGGTGGATTCATCCAGCACAATGGCTTCCACCGGACAGGCGTGGAGACACCAGGCCTCGCTACACTGGGTGCAGGTGTAGGGGGCAAAACGCCCGCTATCATGAAAGTTGAATACCTTGATCCGGGATTTGGCCGGGTTGAACACCCCCTCCTGCTCGAACGAGCACGCCAATTCACATTGCAGGCAACCGGTGCATTTTTCCGGTTCCAGTTGCAGGGCTTTGAGCATTGCCACTCTCCTCCGATTGCTGATATTTGCATGGTATGAAGAAGCGCTGCCGGGGTCAATGGCGCGGTCAATCTAAATTACTCTATCTTGACTTCCACGATTAATCCCTCCTCCAACCATTGGCGCAGCATCAATGCGGCTTTTTCGGCAGCATTCATCTCATCTTGCCAATGGATCAATCCTTCGCAGATTTCGGCAAAGTTTTTTCCCTCCAAAGCGGTTTGCAGTGCCTGGGCTTCCGGTGCCTTGAGGGAACGGAAAAATGTTTTTAATCCATTCCGCCAGATCAGCCAGGTGACAGGCTTATCCGAGGGTTGGCATACAGGGGGGGATTTGTCTTCCTGAAAGGCCTTCCAGACCTGGGACACGGGATAGGTCAAATCCAGCAGGCGGACACTGGGATGAAAATGGAAGACCAGCCCGGGCCATGCTTCAGGCACTACCGTCATCAAAGCATCGGCGGTCAAAGGCTGGGCGTCGGGGCAATCGAAAGCTTCCCCCAAGGCCCACTCAAAGCGGGCCATTTCCGCCAGTTGGGGTTGGCTTGACCAGGGGGGGCGGGATTGGAGAAAAGACGGCAACTGCTTGCCGTACCAGCGAATAGAAGCATATTGAGAGGGGCAGGCAGCAATAAACTCGCCAGCCATCCCAACGAAAGCTTCCTCTCCCAGCCAGCGGCATAAATGGGGAAATTCGACTTTCAGCGCGTCAGTAAGTCGTAATCGATAGGCATTTCGATAAATAGCAAAACGTTGCTCTGCATCCTCACCTGCAATGAAATCAGAAACAGCACTATCCGGCTGGAGGATTGCCTGCTGAAAAATCTTTTGCAATTGCACCAGGTCCGGCGCTTTCATGCCGCCAACCGCCAGTATGGCGTGGCTATTCTCTGTGCCCGGGAAAGCTCTTCCAGCAATTCATTCAGAGGGGGAATCCGGTCGTCGCGCTCAATCATGGTGGAAACCGGCCCGAAACGCTTCACAGCGGTTTCGTATAAGGACCACACTTCCTCCCGCACCGGATGGTCGTGGGTATCGATGATGCAATGACCCAAATCGGTGTGACCGGCCAGATGAAATTGCCAGACACGCTCACGGGGAATTGACTCGAGATAGGCAAGGGGATCAAAGCCGTGATTGCGGGCGCTGACGTAAATGTTGTTGATATCCAGCAGAATCCAACAATCGGCCCGCTGCGCCACTTGCGTGAGGAATTCCCACTCCGTCATTTCGCAGTGGCGGTAACAGACATAGCTGGAGACATTTTCCAGCAAGATCCGCTGGCCGAAAAAATCCTGCACCTGCTGGACCCGGCTTGCCACATGCTCGATAGCCTCTTCGGTATAAGGCAGTGGCAGCAAGTCGTGAAGATTGAGCCCGCCGGCGCCGGTCCAGCACAGATGATCAGAGATCCATTGGGGCTGAACCCGGTCGATCAAAGCTTTGACTTGCTGGAGGTATTTCCAGTTGAGAGGATCGGTACTACCAATGGATAAAGATACCCCATGAATGACCATGGGGTAATCGGCCCGGATTTTGTCCAAATAATAGAGAGGTTTGCCCCCCTCCACCAGATAGTTTTCGGTCAGGATTTCAAACCAATCCAGTGAGGGGCATGTTTGGAGCACCGCTTCAAAATGCTCCTTGCGCAACCCCAGACCAAAGCCCAAAAAAGGCCGGCTGGCAGTGGACATAATGATAATCCTTCCCGAATAGAACCTTACATTTGCGGCGTAATCACCTTGCCGCCAGCCGCTTCGCACTCTTGCAACGACATATATAGGTAACCTTTACCCTTACAGCTATTCAAACCCTTGCATGCGTTTTCAGGCGTGGCGCACTCGGATTTGCCCTTACATTCATTAACGCCAAAACAAGCCACCTTGACTTCAGTGGCCTTTTCGCCGGATTGTTTCGCTCCTGTGGCGGCAGAGCCCGCGGACTGCTGCATTTGCTCACCTTCCTGGGCCAGCGTCGAGGAAACAGTATCGCCCTTTTCCGCGCAGCCCGAAGTAAAAATAGCCGCTGCCGCAGTCGCCAATACCACACCGGTGGATTTTCTCATCGTCGTCATTGTCTAAAATCTCCTCTTTTCCTTAAATAAAACCGCAGCACTTCCCTTTCTGCAAATAAATACCAGTCATTCCTTGAATGGCGCTGTTTAATCTTACTGACTATGTCGCATTGAATAAAGCAGAACTTACAGGCAAACCTCTTTCAGTCTGAAAAAATTTTCTTTTCCCGGAAAAACTGTTTACCCCAGCGGGTGACATATTGAATGCCACTCACAATTGTAGTGGCGGCCACTAGATATATAAGGCCATTCATCCAATGCGGGGGCACCGATTGAAAGCCCCCTTGCCAAAGGGTGGTCAGCAATAAGAGGATCTGGCAAAAAGTGTTGAGTTTGCTGGTCCACGTGGGCTGCCCTTCGAAAGGATGAAGTAGGAAATAATATCCCACCGCCCCCACGATAATGACCAAATCCCGAACCGCCACTAAAATCGCCAACCACCAAGGCAACAGCCCAATCGATGCTGCCGCCAGATAGCAAGAAGTCAGCAACAATTTGTCGGCGATGGGATCCAGCAGCGAACCGATCCGGCTAATCCAGCCGTAGTGCTTGGCTAGAAATCCATCGATGGCATCCGAAACACCGGCAATAAAAAACAGCACCAGCGCCCATTGGAACTGGCGTTTCAGAATCATCATCACCGTCGGCCACACCAACACTATCCGCACGATGGTAATGATATTGGGGATATGGCGAGGGGAGAGATAAGTCATGAAATCATCCTGCAGGCATTCGTTTTTCTGGTAGCGTACAATATTCTTTGGCTTGGCGGACAAGTTTTTATAGTACCGCCATTGTGACATTTCAGATGCCACCAATTATTCATTGACGGGGGATTCATTGGCACACAAAACACCTTTGGACTACAAAACTTCCGGCGTTGACATTGCTGCGGGCAACTTGCTGGTGGAAAAAATCAAACCGCTGGTGAAGCAGACCTTCCGCCCGGAAGTACTGGCCGGGCTGGGCGGCTTTGGCGCTTTGTTTGAACTGCCCTGGGAACGTTACCAAAAGCCGGTTTTAGTGTCTGGCACAGACGGTGTTGGGACAAAACTGAAATTGGCCATGGAACTGAACCGTCACCATACCATTGGTATCGATCTGGTCGCCATGTGCGTCAACGATATTGTGGTCCAGGGAGCGGAGCCTTTGTTTTTTCTCGACTATTTCGCCACCGGCAAACTGGAAGTCGATACCGCCGCCCAGGTGATTGAGGGCATCGCCCGGGGCTGCAAAATGGCCGGCTGCGCTCTCATAGGGGGAGAAACGGCGGAGATGCCGGGATTCTATCAGCCAGGGGAATATGATTTAGCGGGCTTTAGCGTGGGGATTGTCGAAAAAGATCAGCTCATTGATGGCAGCAAAGTCCAGGAAGGCGATGTATTGATAGGACTGGCTGCTTCCGGCCCCCATGCCAACGGTTACTCGTTAATACGCAGGATACTGGAAGTCAACCAGGTAAACTTGGATTTGAAGCTGGATAACCGGCCTTTGTCCAAGTGGCTATTGGAACCCACCAAAATCTATGTCAAGCCTCTATTGCAATTGATGGCCTCAGTAGCGCCGCATGCCTTGGCCCATATTACCGGTGGCGGTATTACAGAAAATCTGCCACGGGTGCTGCCAGAAGGTTTGAGCGCGGAGATCAATCTTGAGGCGTGGGACTTGCCGCCTATATTTCGCTGGTTGCAAGCCCAAGGAAATCTGGCCAAGGATGAAATGCTGCGCACTTTTAATTGCGGGATTGGCATGATCGTTACCGTCCCTCCATCCTTGCAAGCCAAAACGCTGGAAATCCTGGCGCAAGCAGGCGAAACCGCCATGCCTATTGGAATCGTGGAAAAATCCACAGCGGAAGAAAAAGTACGCTATCAAGGTCAGTTGACCTGCCGAGAGAAAGAATAACCATTTTCTTATCCACAAAGGTTGCACAAGGACCTGCCTTTGCTTACTATCAAAAAGGGAATGGGGTTTTCCCTAGATAACCAGGAATAGTTAACACAAATCCTGTTTTGTGGGGGAAGTCTCCGTCAACCACCTACATTAATAACAGAGGAGGAAAGGTATGATTAGGAAAATCGCTTTAGCCGGTTTAATAGGTTCATTTGGCCTTTTGGGAGGATGTGCATCCAATTATCCTGTGGGTTTGGCATTCACGGACGTTACCTTGCCAATTCATGCCACAGAACTGGGAGGGCGCCCCCATCAAGTGGGCACCGCCGAGTGTACCAGCATTTTAAGCCTGGTTGCTCAGGGGGATTGCAGCATCGAAGCAGCCAAACAAAACGGCGGCATCACCAAAGTGCATCATATCGATTGGAAGGTTAATAATATTTTGGGCGTGATTGGCAAATACAAAGTCACCGTTTATGGTGAATAAAGCTTAATTATAAATCTGTGCGGCAGGGAGCCGGTTTCCTGCCGCCTTTTTAATAACGTATCTGAAAACCAGTCAAGTCACTTTCACAGGGAATTTCCTCCACATCCACTTTGTCCACCCTTGCCGCTGGCGGCCCCTGCCGGCACCAATCCAGCAATTGATTCAAAGCTTCCGGCTCGCCTTCTGCCACCATTTCCACCCGGCCATCGGGAAGATTTCTGACCCAGCCTTTCAATCCCAGAGAACGGGCAACTTCCACGGCAGTAGCGCGGTAGAAAACTCCTTGTACTTTTCCTGAAACCAAAATTTGCAAACGCTTGCTCATTTCCTGTCTCTACAAAATGATGGCTACTGGACCCAAAGGTATTCCTGATCCCGTATAACGCAAATTTTACCTCTTACAGCAAAAAGCCCCGCCCATAAAACGGGCGAGGCTTTTGATTTTCAGGTCAATGGTCGGCCTGATTTACATCATGCCGCCCATGTCTCCCATGCCGCCGCCCGGCATGGCGGGACCTTCTTCTTCCTTGGGCTCTTCTGCCACCATTGCTTCGGTGGTGATCATCAAGCCCGCCACGGAAGAAGCATTTTGCAACGCGGTCCGGGTAACCTTGGTAGGATCGAGAATACCCATTTCGATCATGTCGCCAAACTCACCCGTCGCGGCGTTGTAACCGAAGTTACCGGTACCTTCAGCCACTTTGTTCAACACCACGGAACCTTCTTCACCAGCGTTTTCGACAATCTGGCGCAGAGGCGCTTCCATGGCTTTCAGCGCGATATTCACACCCACATCTTGATCATGGTTGGCGCCTTTCACGTCCAGCTTTTGCAGTACTCGAACCAAGGCCACGCCACCGCCGGGCACAATGCCTTCTTCCACTGCGGCACGAGTTGCATGGAGCGCGTCTTCAACACGGGCTTTCTTCTCCTTCATTTCCACTTCGGTAGCGGCGCCCACTTTGATTACCGCAACACCGCCGGCCAGTTTCGCCAGACGCTCTTGCAGCTTTTCACGATCATAATCAGAAGTGGCTTCTTCGATCTGGGCCCGGATTTGCTTGATCCGCGCTTCGATATTTTCCTTGCTGCCTGCACCATCGATGATGGTGGTATCGTCTTTGGTAATCACGACCCGCTTGGCGGTACCCAGATCTTCCAAAGTGGCTTTTTCCAGGCTCATGCCCAGTTCTTCGGAGATCACGGTGGCGCCGGTCAAGACCGCGATATCTTCCAGCATCGCTTTGCGGCGGTCGCCAAAACCAGGCGCTTTGACCGCGCAAGCTTTCAAAATGCCGCGCATATTGTTGACTACCAAAGTCGCCAAGGCTTCCCCTTCCACATCTTCAGCAATAATCAACAACGGACGGCCCGCCTTGGCGACAGCTTCCAGAACCGGCAGAAGATCACGGATATTGGAGACTTTCTTGTCATGAATCAGGATCAGCGGGTTTTCCATTTCCACGCTCATGTTTTCCTGATTGGTAATGAAATACGGCGACAGGTAACCACGGTCGAATTGCATCCCTTCCACCACATCCAGCTCATTTTCAAGACCGGAACCTTCTTCCACCGTAATAACGCCTTCCTTGCCGACCTTGTCCATCGCTTCGGAAATGATGTTGCCAATTTCTGCGTCATTATTCGCCGAGATGGCACCCACCTGGGCGATGGCTTTGCTGTCCATGCAAGGAACGGATAGATTTTTCAATTCGTCCACCGCGGCAATCACGGCTTTGTCGATGCCGCGTTTCAAATCCATGGGGTTCATGCCCGCCGCCACGGCTTTCAAGCCTTCATTCAAGATGGCTTGCGCCAAAACGGTGGCGGTGGTGGTACCGTCACCGGCGGCGTCGGAAGTTTGGGAAGCGACTTCCTTCACCATTTGCGCACCCATGTTTTCGAACTTGTCTTTCAACTCCACTTCCTTGGCGACGGAAACGCCGTCCTTGGTCACGGTGGGGGCGCCGAAGCTCTTTTCCAAAACCACATTACGTCCTTTGGGGCCCAGGGTCACTTTGACTGCCTTGGCCAACACATTAACGCCATGGGCCATCTTGTGGCGGGCGTCGTCACTGAATTTAATTTCTTTTGCTGCCATGTTTCTTTACCTTTATCTTAAATTTAAAAATGATCGATTTTTTAACGACTTAGCCTTCCAACACGGCCATAATGTCGTCTTCGCGCATGACCAGGATTTCCTCGTCATCCACCTTGACTTCGGTGCCGGAATATTTACCGAACAGAACCTTATCCCCTACTTTGACATCCAAGGGACGAAGTTCGCCATTTTCCAGCAGCTTGCCGTTACCGACGGCGACCACTTCCCCTTTCATGGGTTTCTCCGCTGCAGTATCGGGAATGACGATGCCACCGGGCGTCTTGTGTTCTTCTTCCAGACGTTTGACAATGACACGGTCGTGTAATGGACGTAGTTTCATAGCTTTTCTCCTATTGCATGGATTTTTGTTAGCACTTAACCTTTGTGAGTGCTAATGATAGTTTGGTTTTTTCCCCTGTCAAGACATTTCACTAGCCACACAGATTTAATTGCATGAATGACGAACTGCTTTTACGCTACAGCCGCCAGATATTGCTGCCTCAAATCGACATATGGGGTCAGGAAAAAATAATTCAAGCCCGGGTTTTGATAATCGGCGCCGGCGGTCTGGGATGTCCTGCCGCCATGTACCTGGCCGCCGCCGGCGTTGGCCACCTGACCCTTGCCGATGATGACCGGGTGGAACCGTCCAACCTGCAACGGCAAATCGCCCACCATACCGAGGATATCGGTAGGCACAAGGCGGAATCGGCAAAACGAACGCTGCTTTCCCTCAATCCTAACGTCCAAGTCGAGTCGCTCTGCGAGCGATTGCAGGGCCAATCCCTGTTGGATCAAGTCAAAAAAGCCGATATCGTCCTGGATTGCAGCGATAACTTCCCTACCCGCTTTGAGGTCAACCGCGCCAGTATCGAGACCCAAACCCCCCTGGTCTCGGGCGCGGCAATCCGGTTCGAAGGCCAAGTGGCGGTCTTCGATTCCCGCCAGCAAGACAGCCCTTGCTACAATTGCCTGTATCCAAATCTGGAAGAACTGGCCGAAAGCTGTTCGGAAACCGGCGTGATTGCCCCGATTACCGGCATTGTCGGCAGTATCCAAGCCCTGGAAGCCATTAAGGTTCTCCTGAACATTGGCCAGCCTCTGATTGGCAAATTATTATTACTCGATGGCCTGTCCATGGAATGGCATTGCATGACCCTGCCAAAAAATCCGGCCTGCCCCACTTGTGGTGCAAATTAAAGATAAAGCTTACTGACTCTATAACAAATATGCTCCACCCAATGAGAGTACGATCATCTCCGGAAAGTCACCAATATTATGTCTTTACAGAAAAGCTCTGGAATCTCTTGGGCATTCCCCAAGTAAACAGCCAGACAAAAGTAATCAAATATTTGCCTGGCTGTTACATAAATAAAAGATGTTGCGATCTCTTATTCTAAATATTGTGCATTTAATTTCAAAATTCCGATAACGGACAATCCATCCTCCCGAAATCAGCATTAAATACAGCCAAGTCAGATCCATCAACATCTCCATCGTTATCAAAATCACCTTGACATAAACCGTTACACTCCGTTCGGCCAAAGTTTTGATTAAAAATAGATAGATCCCTTCCATCTACATCGCCATCCCCGTCAAAATTCCCTTCACAAGGCAGAACTATCGTCCCTATATTTAGGGTTACAGTCTTTGCATTGTTATTTTCGTTAGATTCATCGATGACGTTGTTATAAATTGCCAAAGGATGTCTATCTGCATTTGCAGTGACTTCATATATTCCATTTTCTTTACCATCCGGGAAATTAATAGAACAGCTGGCTCTTTCAGTTGGCCCGAGATTAACACTGATTCCACAGACACCATCCCCAAATAAACCTCCAAAACCACTCAAAAGCACACTAAACCCACCACTTGTAGCAGCATCACCTTGATTTTTCACCCTGATAACTACTGTGAAAGGCTCAAACCTGGATGGGACTGGGGGATCGAAGACTATAGAATCCACTATCAAATCAGGTTTATGTAAGACTAGTTCGATTTTCTGGGCATAGATATCTTCATCAAATCCACGCTCATCTATCCATCCTATAATTGCACCTGTTGGTAACGGGCCTGATCCGTCAAATACTACTTGAGGGAATGTTTCATCTGTCGGGTTTTCTGAAGTCATGTCATCATAAACATAGGTATAAAATCCTCTTGATCCATCAGGCTGCAATTTGACTGCAATAATATCCCAATCGCCCCCGGCATGATCTTGAAACACCACCATGGCTCCCCCTTCTCGTGTACCGATGACCTTGGGCTTTCTTTGACTACCCTGGGGATAAAGCCAAACAGGAATGCCGCCACTAGTCCATTGTAAGCTACCATCTTCGCTTATACTTTGGGCATAAATATCGTCATTTCCCCCTAATCCAGATTCATGACGCCAGTCATTCCAAGCCACGACTGCCCCACCCAATCCATCAGCTGTAATCGATGGTATAAGCTCATTGATTCTCCAGGCAGCATCATTCCCCCCGACAATCGAGGAATCCACCAGGATCAATCCTCCAGGTGCCCAAAGGGCATTTCCGTTGCTATCCAAATGCTGTGCAACCACATGATTTCCCGCTGGATCACCAACAGGGTGACGCTGCCTAACCCAGGCGATAAATGCTCCGCCTGAACCATCGCTGACTATATCAGGGCGAGCTTCTCGCCTGGGATCGCAACTAAGGTTAACTGGATTGGCGCCCCAGGGGAGACTCAAATCTGCTGCCACTTTTTGAACTCTTGTGCACCAGCCGTCGGCCATGACAACCATAACCGACCCTGGAGCAGTGCCTGCAATTGCCGGCCCTCCACCTGCAATCGCTCCGCCACCCAGAGCAATCCCGTTTATTCCAGGCGCTACTAGATTTCCATTTTTTTGTACGCGGACGCATCTCACGCCTAATGCGGTTTCAAAGGCAATAAATGCACCCCCCATACCATCCGGAGCAATCGCAATGGGGTTGAATGAATCCACGCTGCTGTTATCACTAATCTGAACGCCGCCCGAATGCCATTGAATATTGCCATTGGCATCTATGTGTTGTGCATACAGATTGGCACCTGTTTTCCAAACGATAATTGCTCCCCCCGAGCCATCGGAGGCAATCTCTGGCAATCTTTGTTGATCGGCACCTTGGGCAATAGGAGTGCCATTTGTACCCCAAAGAATATTGCCATCGGCATCGAGCCGTTGGGCATAAATGTCCCAATTATCGTTTCCGAAAATGTCTTTATTTCTATTATCTTCCCAAACGATGATAGTGCCTCCCTCACCATCGCTGATCATTCTTGCGTGATCCTGCTCATGACTAGAAGTAACGACAGGCACTCCTTCCGCTGGCCATAAACGATCACCTTCATTAGCCATAGCAATACAATCATTCCAAAGCATTATAAATAATAACAAAATTATCGATAATATTTTATTCATGCTATTACCTTCAGTTAAATTAATATATGTATATATTAATTTATTTGCCTTTAGTCATAAATTCAACCTGCTCTAAATTTGATTTAAATCAAATTTTGATAGGATCAAACTAAGCATTTGATTTCCATGATAATTTATTTTTGACTCCATACCTAATGAGTCATAGTATATAAATTCCTTAATCGGAAATTAATTTAAGGAGTATAAAAATGATTAGATACTTGCTTAGGATATTAGTTATTGGCTGTGCCGGTTTTACTACTCAAGCATATTCAGCCATCGCCGTCTTTTGGGATGGCGAGGGGATTGGAGATCCACTTGATGGCAGTGCAGATACCGTAATTCAGGTACAACCCAACACGCCATTTTCGGTGAATTTATATGCGGCCACTTTCAATCCACAATCCCCGAATGATACCGATGACGGGCATGGTGGACTGCTTAGTTGGGGCGGCATTGTAAACTTTGATGCCACAGCGGCAACAGTTAATAGTTCTACAATTCCAGCAGCAAATTGGTTTGTGGTTGGCAAAAACGACATCACGCCAGGATCGGTAAACTTGGTGGCGGGCAGAGTTGGCGCTGGCCTTATGGGCCCGCAACTATTAACTACTTTAAACCTAACTGCGTCAAAATCTTTTACCTTATCGCTGGCTGATCATCCATCACCTTTTGATGATTTCGTCGCCCACGACGGCACTGTTTACGACGGCACCTTTACCTTGCCTACGCTCAATGTGCAGGCCGTTCCTCTGCCCGGAGCGGCTTTACTCATGATGTCAGGATTGATGGGAGCCTTTGGTATCAAATTAAGCAAACAGCGTTAGTAAAACTGATTTCCTCTCCTTTGCAAACAAAGGAGAGGAAATCGACAAGTCTTGATTCTGTTTGAGTGGAGGGGTGGTCATGATGAGGGCAAATTTAATTCTTGAACTAGTGTTCTCAAGTTTCCTTATAGCTTTCTCCCAGGCTACATTATCAATTCAAATTTTCAGTGAAGATTTCGAATCTGGATTGGGTGGATGGAATATCGATCAAGGGGTGTGGGAGGTTGGTACCCCAAGTGCCGGCCCCGCCGCGTGTAACGAGGGAACCGCCTGTGCCGGGACAGTATTGGGTGGTGATTACCCTGGAGATACCGACAGCCGCTTGATCAGCCCGCCCATTCAATTACCAGCGGTCAATGATAATGAAAGAGTATTTTTGAGCTTTTGGCAGTGGTTTTCCTATGCTTCTTGCGATCAAGGGTTTGTACAAGTTTCAACTTGGGATTCCAACACCAATACCTGGTCGGATTGGACCAATCTTAATGGCCCCCTGGCGAATACTTCCCCTTGGTCCAAACGGATGGATGATATAACCTCGTTTGCAGGACAAATCGTTCGGATTGCTTTTTACCATACTGCCCGAACTGGCGGCTCCTTTCATGGTTGTGATCCTAGCAGCACCGGCTGGTATATTGACGATGTGTCAATGGACAAAGAGGCTCCAAATTTCACCGGAGACTTCGAGCTGGGTTGGAAACAATGGAGTGCCGACCGGGGAGTATGGCAAGTCGGGACGCCCACAGCCGGACCTGATGCCTGCCATAATGGCAACGGCTGTGTGGGGACGGTATTGGATGGTGATTATCCTGGAGATACTGACAGCCGCTTGATCAGCCCGCCCATTCAGCTTCAAAGCAATGTCGATATCTTCCGCCAGGAACCCTCGTTACGGTTCTGGCACTGGTTTTCATACGCCTCTTGCGACCAAGGCTTTGTACAGGTATCGACTTGGGATGCCCAAACTGAAACGTGGTCGGACTGGACCAATCTCGGCAGCCCAATTGCAGGCAGCTCTCCACTGTGGACCTCACAAAGAAGGGATCTGTCGTCGTTTGCCGGACAAATCGTTCGGGTTGCTTTCTATCATACAGCCCAAACTGGCGGTTTTGGCGGTCATTGTAATCCTAGCAGCACCGGCTGGTATATTGACGATGTTAGACTGCCCGGTGTCTTCCTCCAGCCTTGTGAATTTGACTTCGACAACGATGGCGATGTGGATGGCAGTGACTTGAATCGCTTCAATCTTCACTTTGGGGCGACGAACTGTTCAACAGATAACTTCTGTTATGCCGATTACGACCGGGACGGGGACGTTGACGGGTCCGATCTCATCATCCTCAACGAGGATTTTGGCGAAAATGCCTGTTATGCACCTGCCGCACCGCAACCTTGACCAACAAATTCTCTATTCCATAGATCTCTGGGGGAGCGCTTAGCTGCGCTCTCCCAAAGATGCCAAGCAGTTCACATGTAGACAGTTTTTACCATTGGGACCTGCCTCCATGTTTTATTCAAGAGGATTTTGAGATGAAAAAATGCAAAGTCAAAAAAAACGGCTGGATAACCATGGTCACCTCGGCATTATTGATGCTGTTCGGATGTCACGGATTCCAAGTCTCGACAGATGGGGCAGCAACTTCGACAGCTCAGCTAAAGCCTAGTGATCAGCTGAACGAAAAAGATAATCCCATCAATCCAAAAAGTTTTAAACCACCCATCGCTTTTATTCCAAACCGTGGTCTGAAGAATTCACACATCCTTTTCTATGAGCCGGGGGCAGGACACACTCTGTACATAACAGAAGAAGGGATTTTAATTGCCCTATATCACAAAAAGACAGCAGGGAGGCGTGTTGGTGATTCTAAAATCCTTAGAAATATCGTTCGACTCAGCTTTCCGGGAGCCAACCCTCATCCGAAAATCGTCGCCGGCGCGCCACTTCCCGGCACAGTGAATATTTTCCACGGTAATGATCCCGCGAAGTGGAAAACAGGATTGCCTGTCTTTGACAGTGTGACATATCAGGATCTTTATCCGGGAGTGGATCTTAGCGTCCACGGTAATCAGGGACAGCTAGAATATGATCTTATTGTTCGGCCAGGAAGCAAGGTTTCGAATTTACGTTTTGCCTATGATGGCGTCAAGACATTGAAAGAAATGCAGAGCGGTGATTTGCAAGTTGTCCTGGAGCACGGCAGCATTCACCAGAAAAAGCCCATTATTTATCAAGAATTTCAAGGCAAACGGCACCAAGTGGACGGACGATTTGTCCTGCTAGGCAAAGACAACCAAGGCCGCTATGAATTTGGTTTTGATATCGCACAATATGATATCACTCAACCTTTGATCATTGATCCAGTATTGGTTTTCTCGACTTACTTAGGTGGTCACGCTGGAGACTCTGGCTTTGGCGTAGCCACCGATAATGCCGGTAATGTCTATGTTGTGGGAGAAACAGTCTCCGATGATTTCCCTGTCGTTGCTTCACTTCAGCCTTTCCGTGGACCTTCGGTATCTACGATTTACCAAGATGTCTTTGTTTCCAAGTTTAATCCAAGCGGCGCCCAGCTGATCTATTCTACCTATCTTGGTGGAGAAGATAATGATTATGCAAAGGGGATTGCTGTAGATAGTGGAGGTAACGCCTATATCGTGGGATGGACCCAATCGGTAAAATTTCCCCTTCAATCAGCCTTCCAACTTGTAAATCGCGGACGTGGCGATACCTTTATTACCAAATTGAATGCAGCAGGGAGCGCACTTGCCTATTCGACTTATTTAGGAGGCTCCGACTTGGATATCGCCACTGACGTGGCAGTAGATGGCATAGGTAATGCTTATCTAACTGGCTGGACAACCTCTACAGACTTTCCCGTTCAGGCTGCGATTCAAGCGCAAAACGGCGGTTGGAACACTCACTTTTGGGACGATGCTTTTGTTGCCAAAATTAATGCCACGCCAGCCCTAGTATTTTCCACCTATCTGGGAGGGTCAGGAATAGATTCTGCCGCTGGCATCGCCCTTGGCCCCGATGGTGATATTCATATTGCCGGACAATCGGATAGTTTTTCTGACCTGCCTGGTCTCCCACCTGGCGCAATCATTGGTGGCGCAAAAGATGCCTTCATGTCAAGGCTATCCAGTGATGGATCTACTTTAAAATATTCTTTTTTTATCGGTGGTAGTGGATCGGAAGGTGCGGAAGATATTGCAGTTGACCGATTAGGCAGGATTTTTGTCACCGGCGCCACTTTTTCTGATGATTTTCCGGTCTGGGGACCAGGCAACACTAATCTATGTATTCCCCTGATATCATGCCCATTTCAAATGACAAGAAAGGGGGATTTGGATCTTTTTATCACAGCTTTTGAGGCTGATGGTATTCATGGACTGTATTCCACTTACTTAGGTGGTTCAAGCCGGGATGAGCCAACTGCAATTGCGGTTGATTGGTCCGGCAATGCCTATATAGTCGGGCAGACAGAATCGACCGACTTTCCAACTATTCGAGCACTGCAAACTACTCTCAAAGGGGCTGGTCTACCCGGTTTTACAGCAAAGGACGGGTTTATCGTCAAAATGGATAATTCAGGTACTAGTCTAGATTTCTCGACCTATTTGGGCAGTGACGGTTGGGATAATCTAGAAGCCGTTGCGTTAGGGGTGGATGGTGAAGCCGTTGTTTCAGGCTGGGCATCTGATACGAACTTTCCGACGGCTCCAAATCCACCTTGCATAAGCGGCACAGACTGCCCTTTTCAATTTAACAATGCAGGTGCAAGAGACGCTGTGGCATTCAAGCTAAAGGATATTCCAGACAACGATGTTTGTGGCGGTGCTCAAATAGTTACAACTGGCACTTATCGAGGAAGTCTTTTATCTGCCTCCCCTTCGGGAAGTGCTTCTTGTGGCAACAGTGCTTCACAACCAGATGCTTGGTATGTTTTTACAGCACCTTCCGCAGGTACACTGTTTGTTGATTCTTGTGGAAGTAATGATATGGGCAACACCGATGCGGGGGTTGATACGGTCATCTCTCTGCATCAAGGTTGCATAGGGACTACCGCTAATGAAATAGATTGTAATGATGACTGGCCAAGTGGATTAGTTCCCAATGCTTGCAGTGGCACAGATGGTGGAATGCATCGTGATTCGGCATCGAAAATACATCTTTTGGCCGGAGAACAAAGTATTATTCGGGTTTCCCGTTACGGAGGGAATCCCGTAGGAGGAGATTTTCTTTTTCATGTGACATTTCAACCTGATAGCGCGCCACCTTGCACAGGGGACTTTGATAATGACGGAGACGTAGATGGCTCCGATCTCAAGGTCTTTAATGCTGAATTTGGACGAAATAACTGTAGCACTTCATCACCCTGTAAAGGGGATTTCGACAATGATGGGGATGTCGATGGAACGGACCTTAATAAATTCAATTTAGATTTTGGAAGAAATGATTGCCCATAGAAAAATTTAGGATGACCTTGGTTGTTCTATGGATTTGTAGCGTTGACTATAACTTTTAGCCAAGATAGCTACAATGATATTGCGCTCTCCCCACAGGGGTCGTATACTTCAAGTCTCAGCTTATGTTGAGAATGAATCCATATTAGGAGGTACGCACAATGAAATGGGAAAAACCCAGCTACAATGACTTGCGCTTCGGTTTTGAAGTCACTATGTACATCTACAATCGTTAAGCACAAGCTTTGCTTTTGATTCCAAGGGGGTTTCTTTTTGAAGCCCCTTTTTTGTGGATTACATTTAATTTCAATGGCATCTTCAGCACCCTTTTTGACACAATGATGTAAGCCGGTTTTCCTTCCGTGGGACGAGGTGGACTCATCCGTGAGAGTTTGAGGGTGATCATCCCGACGCTAACATCTTTGGAAAGAAAACGAAACACCAGCATGTAGGCAGATTGTTTATGCAAATTCGAGTATTAGGATCAGGCGCCGGTGGTGGATTTCCCCAGTGGAATTGCAATTGCGACAATTGCCGCCGGTTGCGCGCCGGGGAAATCAACGCCAAACCACGAACCCAATCTTCCATTGCTGTTAGCGGTGACGGCGAGCGTTGGGTACTGTTCAATGCTTCTCCCGATATCCGCTTCCAGCTGGAAGCCCATCCGCCATTACAACCCAAACAGGGCGTACGCGATACCGGCATCCACGCCATTGTGCTGATTGATGCACAAATCGACCATACCACGGGCTTGTTAATCCTGCGGGAAAGCGTCAAGCCGCTGGACATTTATTGCACGGACCCTGTGCATGGCGATTTAACCTCTGGCTTCCCAGTCCTGGCCATGCTGGATCATTACTGCAAAGTCAACCGCCACCCGGTTCCCCTGGACGGCAGTGCTTTTGAAATCCCCGGCATCGACGATTTGCATTTTTACAGTCATGCCCTCAAAAGCAAGGCGCCACCCTACTCTCCCCACCGAAATCACCCCCATCCTGGCGATAATATCGGCGTGGTAGTCGAACAAATCTCCACCGGCAAAAAGCTTTACTACGCTCCTGGACTGGGTGAAATCGAACCCCATGTCTTTGACGCCATGCAAACGGCTGATTGCCTGCTGGTGGACGGTACTTTCTGGACCGACAACGAAATGGCCAAAGTAGGCAATCCCAAAAAGGCACGGGAAATCGGGCACCTGCCCCAATCTGGTCCGGGGGGCATGATGGAAGTGCTCGGTAAAGTCCCCAAGCCGCGCAAAATTTTGATCCACATCAATAACACCAATCCCATTTTGGATGAAGATTCCAACGAGCGCCGGCAATTAACCGATGCCGGCATTGAGGTTGCTTATGATGGCATGGAGATTGTTTTATGAGCTTAGATGTAACACCTTGGTCTCGGGAGGAGTTTGAAGCCAAACTCCGGGAGAAAGGCAAGTATTATCACATTTACCACCCTTACCACCTCATGATGGCCGAGGGGAAGCTGAACGAAGAACAAATCCGCGGCTGGGTGCTCAATCGCTTTTACTATCAAATCATGATCCCCCGCAAAGACGCCGCCATCATGGCCAATTGCCCGGACCGGGAAACCCGCCGCGAGTGGGTGCAAAGAATCCTCGATCATGACGGCAATGGCGAGGACAACGGCGGCATCGAAGCCTGGATACAACTCGGGATCGCCTGTGGCCTGGATCGGGAAGAGATCACCTCCCTCCAGCGCGTTTTGCCGGGCGTTAAATTCGCGGTGGATGCCTATTTCAACTTTGCCCGCACCGCTCCCTGGCAAGAGGCGGTCTGTTCGTCCTTGACCGAGCTGTTCGCCCCCACCATTCATAAACAAAGGTTGGCAGGATGGCCTGAGCTTTATCCCTGGATCAAGCCCGAAGGCTTGACCTATTTTCAAAAGCGCGTCAGCCAGGCCCGGCGTGATGTGGAACACGGGCTCGAATTCACCCTGGATTACTTTGGCCGCAGCCGAGAATTGCAGGAACGGGCCCTGGAGATTCTCCAATTCAAACTGGATGTGTTATGGTCCATGTTAGACGCCATGCAAATGGCCTATCTCAATAATCAACCACCTTATTTCAATATTCAATGAGCCTAAATCCCGATATCCCACTGGCGTTTTCTCCCCTGCACCGGTTGCAGTGGGAAGAAGCCCAGCAAAAATATGTGATTCTGTACCCTGAAGGCATGGTGGAATTGAATGCCAGTTCGGCTGAGATACTGAAATTGTGCGATGGCCAGCATACGTTTAAAACTATCGTCGCTGAATTGGAGCAAAAGTTCCAAACCACCGGTCTAACCAAAGACATTCAAGAATTCCTGGAGATTGCGCTTGAAAACGGCTGGATCCAAACCCAAGATCACTAATCCCCGCTGGCTGCTGGCAGAGCTCACCTACGCCTGTCCACTGCAGTGCCCTTACTGTTCCAACCCTGTCGATTACGCCCGTTACAAAGAAGAATTATCCACTGAAGATTGGAAACGGGTATTAACCCAGGCCCGGGAAATGGGGGCGGTACAATTGGGTTTTTCCGGTGGTGAACCTCTGACTCGGCAAGACCTGTCAGACTTGGTCGCCCACGCCCGCCAATTGGGTTATTACTCCAACCTCATCACCTCCGGCTACGGTTTGACCGAAGACAAAATCCGGCAATTGAAGCATGCGGGGCTGGATCACATTCAAGTCAGCATCCAGGCGCCGGAAAAGGATTTGAGCGACTTCCTGGCGGGCACCGAAAGTTTCGAACACAAAAAACAAGTGGCCCGCTGGGTGAAAGCCAACAGCTATCCCATGGTCTTGTGCGTGGTCATCCACCGCCACAATATCGAACAAATGGAAGGGATTCTGGAAATGGCCATCGAACTGGGCGCGGATTATCTGGAACTGGCCAATACCCAATATTATGGCTGGGCCCATCTCAATCGCCCTCAGTTGCTCCCTTCCCGGGAACAGTTCGAGCGGGCCGAAGCCATTGCCCATCGCTATCAGGACAAGATGAAGGGCAAAATGAAGATCTATTACGTCATCCCCGATTTTTACGAAGACCGCCCCAAAGCCTGTATGAATGGCTGGGGCACGACCTTTCTGACCATCGCCCCCGACGGCTCCGCCCTCCCCTGCCACGCAGCCCGGGAACTCCCCATTGACGCCTTCCCCAACGTTCGGGAAATGAGCGTCAGGGAAATCTGGGAGAAATCGGAAATCTTCAACCGCTTCCGGGGATTCGACTGGATGCCCGAACCTTGCCGCTCCTGCGATGAAAAAGCCAGGGATTATGGCGGCTGCCGCTGCCAAGCCTATCTCTTGACAGGCGACATGAACGCCACCGATCCTGTGTGCTCAAAATCTCCGCAAAGAAAGTTGATTGACGAAATCATAGAAGGCGCCAATAAACCGGAAGAAGCGCCGCTGGTCTTCCGCAATCCGAAAAATTCAAAAACGCTTGCTTAATTACTCTCCCATACCGGAACAGACCACCCATCGGGCCTGAGCAATTACGCTCTTGCTTAATCCTTTTTCATCATCCGCTCCAGGCGAATGACTTCGCTGCGGATCAATTTGGCGGTTTTTCGGGAAAGATTGACGAAACGGCCGCCCACCCGCAGCAAACGGCCATCCCGCAATGTTTTCACGTTACGCACTTCCAGATCAAAATTGATATGCTTGTCTTCCCCCAAACGCAGCACACAAAATCGAAGCACATCATTTTTGCGCACGTAAATGGAAGGCTCCAGCGTAAAACCAATCCCTCCCATACTGATATCTTCCACCCTTCCAACCACCACATCGGGCACCGAATCCACCCCGCCTTCCGCTTTGATGTGAATCGGAAGTTTAAATAACCGGGTTTTGACCCGGAAGACAGTTCGCTTTTGCGGAAAGTAAATTTTCTCGGGCAACACTATTTTGTATTGAACCGACTCGTTTTCCTTGCAAATCCCCGTCAGAAAGCAATCGAACGTCACTGAAACTTCTTCGTACTTTGCCAGCGCCTTGAAGCGTTTTTTTTGCAATAATTCAGCGTGCCCTGCTTCGCTGCATACGCGATCCAACAATACCCCCCCGTCCCAAACCTTGGTGATAGAGGAAGCATATCCCGTACCGGGTTGATCGACAAAATATAACGAGATCACCACCTTTTCTTCCTGTAAAGCCTGGAGGAGATCGATAATCTGCTCCCGCTCGGTAAGAAAATGGGGATTATGGGGTTTGGATTGTGTTTCCTCTTTATGGAATATTTTTTTCAGTAGCAACATGGAAGCCGCTCGTACTTAACCGGCGCCCAATAAGCGCGCGTCGCTATTAGCCCGGGTTTGACCATCCGCGCCATAATCGACCTGCTCACGCCGTTGTCCGAAAAACAAAGTCATGGCCTGGCGGTTGGTTTCTTGCATTAACGCAATCAGAGCACCGTTGGTCTCATTCATTTCCCGGCATCGGCGGGTCAGCTCCTGGATCCGCCGCCATTGCCGGACAATTTCGGAACCCTCACCAACATCCAAGGCATTGAATAGGCTTTCGATAAAATCTTCCCCGGCTTTGGGCGCACTCGAAAGTTGCACCATCAACTCATTAATTTGGGTGACTGTCTTGTTTTTTTCTTCACTCAAAGAAATCAGCGCTTCAACCTGTCGTCCCTCCAACGCAGCGCTTTCTTGTTCTAACAGCGAATGGAGCCTTTCGGTTTCAACCGTCAAGTGCCGGAGCCATGCGGAAAAAGCCTCAAGTTTATCATCCATCGCTCATTTCCTCGGCGGGAAGCTGAGCTTCCATTTCAATGATCTTTGCGGCAATCTGTTCCGCATCAATCTCGTATGTCCCTGCATTCAAAGCACTGGCAACCCTGGCCACCAATGCCGTATCAATGACCGCTTCTGAAACAAATGCCTGACTAGCCTCTCTTAATTTCGTGGCGGCATCAGTCAAAGAAACCGCGTCTGCTTGAGCAGGGGATTCACTGCTGGTTTCAACCGGCATTTTCTGACGCGACAACGGTTTCCCCGTCGCCGGATCAACTGCCTTGCCTGTCACCGTCCGCAGATCAATAGCCATGTAATTTTCCTCGTTTCATTGCCTTCCTGTGGTCAGACCTAATATTACAAGCCAACCATAATTCTCATATTTAAAATCGGCCATTTACTTAAAAAGTTTAGACTAGATTTCTTCTTCATTCGTTGCGGTCTGATTCGAAAGGCTCGCCAGCAAGGAGGCCAGCGTGAAGTCTACATGGGCGAGCGCCCGAACAAGGATGTTTGGGCAGGGCTTTCTTGCACAGCTCGATTGCGCAGCCAGAATGTATTCACAGCGTTTTTCGAAGCAGACAACCTGCCCCGGCTGGAATAGATGACAGAATCCTGGTCAAAATGGGACCATGACTTGACCTGGTCCCTGGACAATGGCTTCAATGATTCTATTTGAGCGGTCATTCCGCACCCGGATGGACTCGCCCATCGCACCCGCCATTAGCGCATGCCCGCCCATGCGAACCTCCAAAACCGGAGAACTGGCGCGTATCACCACCTTATCTCCTTTCGATATCACTTTGGCCGAAGTCAGCATCGCGGGATTCAAAACCTTCCCTTCCGGCAAGGAACGTTTTAACTGTTTGCCGAGTATCTGCCCGGGCTCGGAGAAATAGCCCTGGCGCAAGCTGCCAATATCCACGCGTTTCAATGCCACCGCATCTTTATGGATTATCGCGCCCCTTGGTAGCGCCTGGTTCAATACCACTACCGGCCGATAGGCTTTGATGACGGCCTTGGTGTAAATCGTCCAGGGATGCTCCCCATTGCAACGCACGCCCACCGAATGCGCCCCAGCCTTAACCGTGCCGCGCAGCGGGAAAACCTCCAAAGGGCGCTGACAAACCGGTAATTTCAAACGGGAATCCAATGCCGACACATCGATGTCAAAATCTTGGTATTGGCGTCGGATTTTTGACGAGAGGTAGTCAACGACGGCATTGCGGATACCGGCGAGTTTCTGATAACCAGAATCGCCATAAGCAGGCATAAACCAAAGGCATCCACCCACTATCACCCAAATCGTCTTACATTTCATAACTATGCTTTTGCTGTTGTCCACCTTGTCACTAGCAAAATTGGTGCCGTTAATTTATCCAAATTCAGCTCAAGTTCTTCCTGGATTTGCCGACAAGAAAAGAAACTCTGATGTATTCAGGCATTTCAATGCCAATTTTATTCATTCACAGATAAATTATCTGTGGCACCCATAAATTTTTCACTGACAACCAGCCCAAGAGAAAAACAGGGAGACGCAACATGGCCAGCATCCTAGCCGGAGTCGATCAAAGAACCCAACTAGCCGGACACAACCGTCTGGAGCTGCTTTTATTCCGGCTAGAAGGACACCAACGTTTTGGCATCAACGTCTTCAAGGTACAGGAAGTCATCAGTTGTCCGCCCCTGACCCAAATCCCCGACGCTCATCCAGTCATGTGCGGCGTTGCCCATTTGCGCGGGCGCACGGTACCCATTCTGGATTTATCATTAGGTATTGGCTCTACCCCGCAACCCCGCGATGGCACAGGTTACGCCATCATCAGTGAATATAACCGATCGGTGCAGGGGTTTTTGGTGCGCTCGGTGGACCGGATCATTAACATGGGCTGGGATGAAATCCAACCGCCGCCCAAGGCGGCAGGGAAAAATAGTTATCTCACCGCGGTGACAGAATTCGAGAACGAGTTGATTGAAGTCATCGATGTGGAAAAAATCATGAAGGAAATCACCGGTGGTAGCGAGGAAGTATCGGAAGGCGTTATCGATCAAACCTTCGAATCTGAGGAACATCACATTCTGGTGGTGGATGATTCATTGGTTGCCAGAAATCAAGTCAAGCGCGTCCTGGAACAATTAGGCGTGGAATGCACCTTGGCCAAGGACGGTCAACACGCCTATGAAATTCTGAAAGGCTGGGTGGAAGAAGGCAAGGATCTTAACCAGTTTCTAACCATGATTATTTCCGACATTGAAATGCCCATTATGGATGGTTACACCCTGACCACCAAAATCCGGGAACACTCGGACATGAAGGCCCTGTATATCTTACTGCATACGTCTTTGAGCGGCGTTTTCAACCAAACCATGGTTGAAAAAGTCGGCGCCAATCGCTTTCTGGCCAAATTCGCCCCGGATGATTTGGCCAATGCCGTGTTGGAACGCTTGAAAATTCATAGTGAAGCTGCCTGATAGTTGTGGGTGCTGCCATCATGCAGAATGAGATGGAACAATTCACCACTCATCCAGGGCTCCGTCATCCATTCAAGCCGGGGCAGGTGGTCTGCTTGCAGAGAGGCCAGCACGGAGCCTACAGGGAGGTATTCACGGCGTTTTTCGAAGCAGACTACCTGCGCCTTCCATCAATCCTTTACGTGTTTAAATGACGTGGTCCTGATTACTCATCTCATTCTCTTGTTTTTTATCTCTCCTCTCTTCCATAATTTTTTCCAGTAGGAAATCGGTGATGTTCAAGGGCGGAGCATTACAATCCTCTAACCCATCCGGCCTCTTCGACAATGCCATTTCCGACCAAGCATTTAACGCTTTTCAGCAATATATGCGCGATAAATGCGGCATTGCCATCGGACACAGTAAACGCTACATGGTACAAAGCCGGCTCGACAATATACTTCGGGAAACGGCGATTTCCAACGTCAATGATCTGATTGATGCCCTGATCAAGAACACCCTGCCCCAAAAAATAAAAACCCGCATAATTGATGCCATCACCACCAATGAAACTTATTGGTTCCGGGATGGCCGCCAGTTCGATGTATTGACAAAAGAGATTCTCCCAGAGCTGACCAAGCATCCTTTTAATTCTTTACGGATATGGTCGGCTGGTTGTTCCTACGGCCAGGAGCCTTATTCCATTTGTATTGCCATGCAAGAATTCGCCCGGCTCCACATGATAAAACTCCCGAAATTACAAATTATCGGCACGGATCTTTCTCATAAAGTCTTAGACATTGCCCGCCAAGCTGTCTATTCAGAATACGCTCTATCCCGCGGTCTCCCAACCCCCTTGAAACAACGCTACTTCGTCTCTTCGGAACAAGGGTGGAAATTAAAACCTGAAATCACAAGCAAAGTCAGCTTCAGACCTTTCAATCTACTCAACTCCTTTTCCATGATGGGTAAATTTGATGTCATTTTTTGCCGTAACGTTTTGATTTATTTTTCCAGCGAAGTCAAACTACATATCCTAAACCGCATGATTGCCAGTCTTAAACCCGAAGGATCTTTATTTCTAAGTTCCACGGAATCCCTCCCTCCTGGCCTCAGCGGTTTGAAAACGCTACAAGGCCACGGAACCCGTTACTATCGCCGCATGGATTGATCATAACCATTTCCCCTCCCTCCTTCTTAAAGCGGCAAAAAATTGCCACCTTCCGCCATTACCCACACATAAGTTGTTGAATTAATTAAACTCATTCCCTGGCACAAGCGTTGCATAAGGTATTAGCAAACGCTTAAACCCTGCTAAGGAATGGAATCAATGAAAATCAGCTTTGACAATGCCCTTGGTTTTTTTCCGAAGTCACTGGAACTTCGGGCAAAACGGACCGAACTTTTGGCTTCCAATTTAGCCAATGCCGACACGCCGGGTTATAAAGCCCGGGACTTTAACATTGACCGGTTACTGCAAGAAGCCAAGCCCCAGGAAATCCCGTTACAGACCACCCGACCAGGCCATCTCTCGTTATCCAAAGACGGGATTGAAGGCAAGCTGCTTTACCGGGTGCCACAACAGGCTTCTTTGGATGGCAACACCGTGGAAGAACACATCGAACAAGCCAAATTTGCCGAAAACGCCCTGCGTTATCAAACCACCCTGCGTTTTATCAATGGCAGGATTTCCAGCCTGATGCTTGCCTTGAAAGGAGAATAAATCATGGCCTCGTTCAAAATATTCGATGTCGCCGGTTCCGGCATGAACGCGCAAATGGTGCGGCTCAATATCACCGCCAGTAACCTGGCC
Source organism: Methylothermaceae bacteria B42 (assembly GCA_001566965.1). Lineage (NCBI taxonomy): Bacteria > Pseudomonadati > Pseudomonadota > Gammaproteobacteria > Methylococcales > Methylothermaceae > Methylothermaceae bacteria B42. Next base: position 39,302 of record LSNW01000006.1, read on the forward strand.
AACGCCGACAGCATCAGTAGCAGCATCGAGCAAACCTATAAATCCCGGCAACCGGTATTCGCCGCCCAATTCCAAAATGCCTTTGACCGCCTCCATGGCACGGCCACCAAAGTCAACATTCTCGGGGTGGTGGAAAGCAAGGCGCCATTACAAATGGAGTACGCCCCCCATCACCCCATGGCCAACGAACAAGGCTACATTTTCAAGCCCAATGTCAACACGGTGGAAGATCTGGCCAATATGATCGCCGCTTCCCGTTCTTACCAAAATAATATTGAAGTACTCAATACCGCCAAAGAATTGATGTTACAAACCTTGCGATTAGGTCAATAAGCATGGAAATCCAAAAACTGCAAGAGCTGGGGTTGGTCAAGCCAGAAGCGCCTTCCAAACCCCGTAACAAACTGAACCAAGATCAATTTCTCAAATTGATGACAACCCAAATGACCCACCAAAACCCGCTCAAGCCCATGGAAAACACGGAATTCCTAACCCAGATGGCGCAATTTGGCACAGTCACCGGCATTCAGGAATTGCAAAAATCCTTTGCCGATTTCGCCTCCGCCATCAGTTCCGACCAAACCCTTCAAGCCTCCAATTTAGTGGGCAGAAAAGTATTGGTCGAAAGCCAGCAAGCGCTACTGACTGCCAATGATCCCGTCAGCGGTGCCATCGAATTGGAAAACCCCGCCACGGCGGTTACCGTGCAAATCCTGGACACCGGCGGCGCGACTGTCCGAACCTTAAGCCTGGGTGCTTTGGACAAGGGCATCACTGACTTTTCCTGGGACGGCCTCAAGGATGACGGCACCTATGCTAATCCAGGCGTCTATCAACTCCGGGCGGAAGGCATGGTGGATGGTGAAAACCAGGCCCTTAAAACGCAAGTGATCGCCCCCGTGGAAAGCGTCTCCCTGGACCGAAAAAGCCACGGCATCAAAGTCAATCTGGAGGGTATCGGCAGCGTCGATTTTAAACAAATCCAGCAAATTCTGTAACAAAGGAGAAATAAATGGCATTTAATACTGCACTCAGCGGACTCCATGCCGCCTCGGCCGATTTGCAAACCACCGGCAACAACATCGCTAACGTGAATACCATAGGATTCAAAAAATCCAGGGCGGAATTTGCCGATGTCTATGCCACCAGCTTTTTCGGCTCGGGAACCACCACCATCGGTAGTGGCGTGCGGGTTACGGAAATTGCGCAAATGTTCACCCAGGGCAACCTGGAATATACGGAAAACGTGCTCGATATCGCCATCAGCGGCCGGGGATTTTTCTCCTTGAGCGATAGCCCGGACACCGAACCTACCGCCTTCACCCGCAACGGCGCGTTTCAACTGGATAAAGATGGCTATATCGTTACCGATCAAGGACAATATTTGTTTGGCTGGCGCAAAGACTTCAGCCAGGGGGCGCTTCAGGTAGAAACCAACAAGGGCGACCCCAAGGCTTCCACCGATGTCAACATGAATCTCAATCTGGATGCCGCGGGAACCGCTCCTGCCGTAGCAACTTTCGACCCCGCGGACCCGGCCACATACAATAAAGCCACTTCGGTCACGGTCTATGATTCCTTGGGCAATCCCCATTCTCTCACCTCCTACTTCGTGGCCAAAAATCCGACAACACCCAATCAGTGGGACGTCTATCAATATTTGGACGGGCAACCGCTGGACCCGGCAAAAAACCCGGTCACGCTGGAATTCAACACCAATGGTGTCCTGGTCAGCGTGGATGGCAACGCGGGGGCCACCAAAGTCAGCTATGCACCCCATCCGATCACTGGCGCTGATGATTTGACCATCACTTACGACTACGCCGAATCCACCCAATTCAATACCCAATTCAGCGTCAACGCCTTGACTCAAAACGGTTACCCCGCCGGGGATTTCACCGGTTTGGAAATCAGCGACGCAGGCGTACTGTTCGCCCGTTTCAGCAACGGCAACGCCGAACGTCTGGGCCAGGTGGCCCTGGCCCGGTTTCAGAACGAACAAGGTCTTATCAAACTGGGCGATACCCAGTGGGCGGAAAGTTCGGTCTCGGGGGAGAAGCTTCTTGGCGCGCCCGGAGAAAGCAATCTCGGTACGGTGCAATCCGGCGCCCTGGAGGCATCCACCGTGGATTTATCTGAGCAATTGGTGCGCTTGATTGTTGCCCAACAGAGTTATCAAGCCAATGCCGAAAGCATTTCCACTGAAGACACGATCATCCAGACCTTGTTGAACATCCGATAAGGTAACCACTAATGGATCGTAGCCTTTTTGTGGTCATGAGCGGGGCAAAGGAAACCTTGCACGCGCAAGCGGCGGTCAGTAACAATCTGGCCAATGTCAACACCGCAGGATTCAAGGCGGACCTGGAGCAGTTCCGCAGCATGCCGGTCTTTGGGCCTGGTCATCCCTCCCGGGTCTATGCGCTGGACGAGCGGCCAGCCACGGACTTCGACCCCGGCGCAACGCAAACCACCGGCAGGGATTTGGATATCGCCATCAAAGGAGAAGGGTGGATAACGGTGCAGGCGCCGGACGGATCGGAAACTTATACCCGGCGGGGGGATCTGCGCGTCTCCCCCAACGGCTTGCTGGAAACCGGCAATGGCTTGCCGGTCATGGGAGAGAACGGCCCCATTGCCATTCCGCCAGCACAAAAAATTGATATCGGCCAGGATGGCACCATCAGCATTGTTCCCTTGGGAGAAAATCCCGATACCTTAGTGATTGTGGACCGAATCAAACTGGTCAACCCGGACCCAGCCCAATTGGAAAAAGGCCTGGACGGGTTAATCCGCTTGAAAAATGGCGAAACCGCCGATGCCGACGCCAGCGTCACCTTGATCCCCGGCTCTTTGGAAGGCAGTAATGTCAATTCCGTTTCCGCGCTGGTGGAGATGATCGAACTGGCCCGGCGCTTTGAATTGCAAATCAAAATGATGAAAACCGCCGAGGAAGACGCCGATGCCACCGCTCAACTTTTACGCATGGGTTAACCGAGGATGTGTGCCAATTGATAATGTCAATTGATGTTACGCACTGTCATTCCAAAGTAGCCCTCAAACGCAGTGCGCGATCTGGCAAGGAAGCCTGTCATTGGCTCGCGGGCAAGAACAGGGTGCCCCCTCCCCGGCCCTCCCCCGCAAGCGGGGGAGGGAGCGACGAAACCAACCTTGAATCCCCTCTCCCTTTGGGAGAGGGGTTGGGGAGAGGGTGTGACGGCGCTGTCCTTGCCGTAACGTAAATTGCGTATCATCAGTAATAAAGTTGAGAAGGAACGTGGAGCGGCTTTTGGGAATGTTGGCGGCCTGGATGGCCGCCATCAAGCCCTCAGGGATGAGTTCACGGCGTTTTACAAAAGCCGCTCCACGCCTCTATCGAGATAGGTACTTAATAGGAGTATGACACCATGACTGACCGAGCCTTATGGGTGGCCAAAACCGGCCTTGACGCCCAACAAACCCGCATGGCGGTAATTTCCAACAACCTGGCCAACGTCAACACGGTTGGTTTCAAAAAAGGACGCGCCCTGTTCGAAGACCTTTTGTATCAGAATGTTCGCCAAGTGGGCGCCCAATCCAGCGAAAGCACGCAACTCCCCTCGGGACTACAACTGGGCACTGGCGTGCGGGTTGTCGCCACGGAAAAACTCCACACCCAGGGCAACGTCATCCAGACCGGCAACGCCCTGGATGTGGCCATTTCCGGCCGGGGTTTCTTCCAAATCCTGATGCCCAACGGCGAAATCAACTATACCCGCAACGGCGCCTTCAAATTGAATTCGGAAGGTCAATTGGTGACCGACAGCGGTTATTTTCTGGAACCTGCCATCACCGTGCCGCCCGATGCCATCAGCGTCACTATCAGCAAGGATGGCATTGTCTCCGCCTTGCAGCCGGGCAGCGCCACCCCCGTGCAACTGGGGCAAATCCAGCTGGCGGATTTCGTCAATCCCACAGGACTCGAACCCATTGGCGAGAATCTGTTCCGGGAATCGGTTGCCAGTGGTCCCCCGACCGTTGGCAATCCCGGCACTGACGAACGGGGCGACCTGGCTCAACATTCCCTGGAAACCTCAAACGTCAACGTGGTGGAAGAGTTGGTCAACATGATTGAGACTCAACGGGCCTACGAAATGAATTCCAAGGCCATTTCAACCACCGATCAGATGCTGGCTTTCGTGACAAATAACTTATAAGCCAATGAGGATTATGTCATTGAAAGCTTTATTTCACCGCAAGGGCGCAGAGAACTCTAATGTTAGTATTGATTTTTTGTTAACGTTTGGACCCCATGCCGGGGGATTGACTGAAGGGCGTACGCGGCCTGGATGGCCGCGTCCGAGCCCCCAGGGAAGGGTTCACGGCGTCCCTGAAGGCAATCCCCCGGCATGGGCCTCGATGGGCAGACAAATATTTAGACTCTGCGCCCTCTGCGTCTTTGCGGTGAAAAAAAAATATTCATCCTTACCTTGGATCATGGTTGGTCTCGCTGGCTTGATGGTCACAGGATGTACCAGTCTGCCGGAATCCATGCCCCGCCATAATCCAGCGTTTGCCCCCATTCCGCCCCGCTATCAATCCCGGCCCTTGCATCCCACAGGGAGTATCTATCAGGCTAACCAGGATATGCGTCTGTTTGAAAATATCAGCGCCCGCCGGGTGGGCGATATCCTCACCATTCGCCTGGTGGAGGCCACCAAGGCTTCCAAGGACGCGGATATGCAAATCAAAAAGGGGAACAGCATTTCCGCTTCCGCGCCAATCCTGTTTGGCCAGGCCAAAACCTTGGGCATCGAATGGGAAAGCAAGGCTACTACGGACAAAAACTTCAAGGGCAAGGGGGCGACCAATCAGAGTAATCAGCTCAAGGGCAACGTCACAGTGACAGTGGTGGAAGTCCTCCCCAACGGCAATTTAAGAGTACAAGGCGAAAAAAGGATTACCATCAACGACGGTCATGAATATGTGCGGCTGGCCGGTATCGTGCGCCCAGTGGATGTAGCCGCGGATAATTCGGTTCCCTCTACTCTGGTCGCCGATGCCACCATCATGTACACCGGCGAGGGCGCCATGGCGGATGTCAAGGAAGTGGGGTGGCTGACCCGGTTCTTTAACAGCCTCTTTTTTCCCTTTTAGGAGCGTCGCGTGAAGTTCATTGCCGGAAGTTTGCTTTTACTTTTCATGGCCCTGCCTGTGTCGGCGGAGCGGATCAAGGACCTGGCTTCCATTGCCGGTGTCCGTGACAATCAATTGGTGGGGTACGGTTTGGTGGTGGGCCTCAACGGCACGGGAGACAAAACCAAATTCACCGGCCAGGCACTGCGCAATATGTTGACCCGATTGGGGCTCACCCTGCCGCCAGGCGTCGATCCAAAGGCCAAAAATGTGGCCGCGGTTTCCGTGCATGCGGTTTTGCCCCCCTTCGCCAAACCGGGCCAGACCATTGACGTGACGGTATCGTCCATCGGCGATGCCAAAAGCCTGCGCGGGGGATCATTGTTAATGACCCCCCTGAAAGGAATCGACAATCAAGTTTATGCCATCGCCCAGGGGAATCTGGTGGTAGGGGGACTGACCGCCTCGGGCCAGGATGGTTCGAAAATTACGGTCAATATTCCCAGCGTTGGCCGCATCCCCAATGGCGCCACCGTGGAACGGACCGTGGCTTCGGCATTTTCCACCGCCAAATTCATCACCTTGAATCTGCACCAGCCGGATTTCACCACCGCCCAACGAATCGCCGCCGCCATCAACCGGGTTTTGGGGCCGGATACCGCCCGCCCCGCCGACAGTACTTCCATCCGCGTTGGCGCGCCCCAGGATCCGGCGCAAAAAGTCACTTTTATGTCAATGATTGAAAACATGACTGTGGATCCGGGGGAAGCGGCAGCCAAGGTCATTGTCAATTCCCGCACTGGCACCGTGGTCATCAGCCGGCATGTAAGGGTGCGCCCGGCGGCGGTCTCCCACGGCAATCTGGTGGTCACCATCCGCGAGAATCCCGAAGTGAGTCAACCCAACCCGCTGGCCGGCGGGACCACCACGGTGGTGCCCCGGTCGGATATCAATGTTGAAGAAGAAGGCAAACATATGTTCATGTTTGATCCCGGGATTTCTCTGAACGAACTGGTGCGCGCCGTTAACCAGGTGGGGGCCGCGCCTTCGGATTTGGTGGCCATTCTGGAAGCCTTGAAAAGCGCCGGGGCTCTGCAGGCAGAGTTAATCATCATCTAATAGCAGGTCATGAACAGGGTGCGGGGAGAGGTGTTCCGGAAATGTTGGCGGCCTGGATGGCCGCCATCAAGCCCCCAGGGAAGGGTTTACGGCGTTTTCCGGAACACCTCTCCCCGCCCCCATTGTGAGAGAGTCTAAAGTTATGCAAAAAGCCGCCGCTAATCTCTATACCGACTTCAAACAACTGGCCGATCTCAAGCGCCAGGCAAGGCAAAACAGCGAGCAAGCGTTGGAGAAAGTGGCCAGGCAGTTTGAGGCGGTTTTTTTGCAGATGATGTTGAAACAAATGCGCCAAGCCAGTATGGGAGACCCGATTTTCAATAGCAATGGACTCGAATTCTACCGGGATATGCACGACCAGCAATTGGCGATGCATTTATCTGATCAAGGCAGCATCGGCATTGCAGATTTGATCGTACGGCAATTACAGCCGAAAAACGGTATTGCAGACCAAACTCAGAAAACTCTGGAAGATTACCAGCGCCGGCCATTTCCATCTCCTTCGATGCCGATAAAAAAATCCAGTAAAGATGTGGCTAAACCAAGTCTGGCTCCGGTGGAAAAATCTGAAACTGACCGTTTTGATTCTCCCCGGGAGTTCGTTAAGACGCTGTTGCCGGAAGCCCGAAAAGCAGCCGCCAAAATTGGCGTCGATCCCAAATTACTGATCGCCCAAGCGGCCCTGGAAACCGGCTGGGGCAAAAAAATCATCCACCATACGGATGGCCGCAGCAGCCATAATCTGTTCAATATCAAGGCTGGCCGCATCTGGGAAGGCGACCGGGTAAATGTCGGCACGCTGGAATATCTGGATGGCGTGGCAGTGAAAAAGCAGGCGGATTTTAGAGCCTATGACAATTACCGGCAAAGCTTTGACGATTATGTGGCCCTGCTCCAGCAACCTAGATACCGGCAGGCGCTAGACAAGGCGGGCGATCCCAGGGCCTATCTGGAAGCCTTGCAACAAGCCGGCTACGCCACCGACCCTGATTACGCCAACAAGATTTTATCCCTTTACCAACGCCAAACCCTGGCCGCTTTATAGGAAGGAATTAGCCCATGGGCAGCAATATACTGGACATCGCCACCTCCAGCCTGCGGGTTGCCAAGCAAAAGCTGGAAGTCACCAGCCATAATATCGCCAATGTTAACACTGAAGGTTACAGCCGCCAGCGGGTCAACGCCAATGCCCGCCCGCCGCAATTTTCCGGCGCGGGCTTTATGGGTTCCGGGGTAAAAGTCACTTCCATAGAGCGCGCCTACGACAAATTCCTCACCAACCGAGTCAGAGCCACCACTTCCAGCTTTGCAGAGGTTGACCGTTTTTATCAAATGACCAGCAAAATCGACAACATCATTGCCGATCCTGATTTGGGCGTGGCCAAATCCATGGAAAACTTCTTCAACGCCGTGCACGATGTCGCCGATGACCCGACTTCTCTCCCCGCCAGGCAAACCCTGTTGACTGAAGCGGATACCCTCACGGATCGCTTCCATACCTTGAGCGGACAATTGGATGCCATGGAGTCTCAAATCCAGCAGGAAACTCAAGATCATGTGAACGAAATCAATTCGCTGGCGGAACAGATCGCCACCCTCAACGAAAAAATCGTCTATGAGGTGGGTAAATCCCAGGGCAAGCCGCCCAACGATTTGCTCGACCAACGGGATGCGTTAATCAACCAATTGTCGGAGAAAATCGACGTCTCCCCACTTTCCAGACCCGATGGAGCGGTGGATATTTTTATTGGCAAGGGCCATGCCTTGGTCATGGGCGCGGACCGCAGCACCTTGGGGCTTCAGGCCAACCCCCTTGACCCGGACAAGCGGCAAATTACCTTGACGAACCAATTCCATACCATGGTGATTGATGAAGGACTCAGCGGTGGAGAACTCGGCGGGCTTATCCAGTTCCGGGAACAAGTCATGATTCCAACGGAAAATAAACTGGGCCGGTTAGCCGCAGGCTTGATGGTAGAATTCAACCAGCTACACAAAGCAGGATACGATTTGGACGGCAATACCGGCGTGGACTTCTTTACCATGCAGGCACCGGAAATTCCTATCACCCAAGAGGGCACTGGTACGGTCACCGCCAGTTATGTGAACATCGCCGACCTTGAGGCCAGTGATTATCAATTGGCATACGACGGCAGCGCCTATACCCTGACACGCTTGAGCGATCAAACCCAAACGACAATATCCTCTTTTCCGGCCACCGTGGATGGCATCGAAATTGACTTGGCATCCCCACCGACTGGCCCCAGTACTTTTTTAATCCGCCCCACTCAACAAGCTGCGGGGAAGATTAGTCTGAATATTTCCGACCCCCGGCAATTTGCCGCCGCCCAAACCGATACTTCTACAGGATCGATTGGCGATAATAGCAACGCCCTGGAAATGGCCTGGCTAGAATCGGCAAAAAAAATGCTGGGCGGCACCGCCACTTTTCAGGATAGTTACGGACAAATCGTAGCGGAAATCGGCACCACAGCGCGCTCAGCCAAAATCAGCCGCAACGCCCGGGAAGTCATCAAAAACCAGGCCACGACCGAACGGGAAAGTCTCTCCGGCGTGAATCTGGATGAGGAAGCGGCCAACTTGCTCAAATTTCAGCAAGCCTATCAGGCATCGGCGCAAGTCATCGCTATTGCCAGTCAAACCTTTGACGCCCTCCTCGGCGCGGTAAGGAGATAAATCATGCGCCTTTCCACCCACTTGATGCAGAAAATGAGCATAAACTCGCTGCTCGATCAACAAAACAAACTCAACAAAACCCAGCTGCAATTGGCCAGCGGCAAAAAGGTGTTGACACCGTCAGATGATCCCATTGCCGCGGCCAGATCGGTCGACTTGCAGGAAGAGCTGCGCAAACAAGAACAATTTCAGGATAATATCACTGTGGCTACCCATCGTTTGTCTTTGGAAGAAGCCACCCTGGCTTCGACTACCGATATTGTGCAACGAGTTCGGGAATTGGCGGTCCAGGCCAATAATCAGGCAGTGCTGCGCCCTGAGGACAAGACTGTCATTGCCAAAGAAGTTCGCCAACTTCTCGACGAAATGGTGGGACTGGCCAACACCAAGGACGCCAACGGTGAATACTTGTTCGCCGGGTTTAAATCCGATACCCAACCCTATCCCAATGCGCCAAGCAGCGCCCAACCTCCCTTTTACGAATTTCAAGGCGATGCCAACCAACGAATGCTGCAAATAAGCGCCACCCGGCGCCTGGCGGACGGGGATTCAGGGCAAACGGTATTCGAGGACATTCCCACCGAAGGCGATTATGCCGACGCTACTGGCAATAAGGATAATCTCTTTAACATCGTTTACCACTTTGCCCTGGCGCTGGAAGGCAATCCGGCCGATAACGACACCAACACAGCAAACGGCGTTCCTGAAACCGCCGATGATTTCCTCAACAGCACCCTGGCCAACCTCGACCATGCCCTGGAACGGATTACCGAAGTGCGGGCCAGTGTCGGCGCGCGCTTGAATGTTCTGGATCAGCAACGGCAAGTCAATGAACAATTTGCCCTGGAAATAAAAACCACCCTTTCCCAAACCCAGGATTTGGACTATGCCGAGGCCATCGGGCGCTTCAACTCAGAGCAAATCGCCCTGCAAGCGGCGCAGCAGTCTTATATCAAAGTCCAAGGGTTGTCTTTATTCAATTATTTGCGTTAACTGATAGGCTATCCTCTCCTTAGCTTCCATTAATCAAGCCCAGCTTGTTTTTTCCACAAAACAATCGCTTGTCTCACTTGGTTTTGGCGCTACCTCCTTGTGCCGCAGGCAACTCTGAATAAATCAGAGTTGCCCTAACATAAAACTGAAATGGTACGCCCAAAAGGGATCAGCTATTTCACCCGTCATTAGACAATTGCAAAAAGATTGTATATAAAGGTGTTAACCCATCTTTCATGTTAGCCGCCTTATTATTACGTTAGTCTGGTTTTGAGGGGGGACAGAATAATAATTCATCGATTGAAGCCACCACCTCACTTTGGCGTGCGGTACAAAACAGTTTGTATTGCTTTATTTTTGTGTCTTACTTCCTCCTCCTTAAAATCAGCAGAATGGATTTATGAAATCCAGCGGGGGGACAATCTGTGGAACCTTTCCCGTCAATTTCTTATTGACATTAATCTATGGCCAAAACTCCAGTCCTTAAATGGCATTAAGCAACCTCGCCGCCTTCAGCCAGGTACCAAGATCCGTGTTCCCATGGAATGGCTCAAGATTGTTCCAGGCAGTGCCTCAGTCTTAAATCTTTTCGGCAATGTTACTGCCATCGGCATGGCGCAAAAATCCCGGAAATTGGCCAAAGGTGATCTCTTGCCAACCGGTACTGTTATCCAGACGGACGCCTCCTCCAATATAACTCTGCGATTTGACGATGGCTCGATTTTCCTGCTTAAAAGCAACGGCCAGGTAAAGCTCAAAAACCTCAAGGTTTACCCAGGCACCGGAATGGTGGATACCCGTCTGGAACAAAAAAAAGGTAAATCCGAAAGCAAGGTCAAGCCTAAAAAAGGACCAGGATCCAGGTTTGAAATCAAAACCCCATCGGCAGTGGCAGGGGTTAGAGGGACTGCCTTCAGGGTAGAGACATTACCTGATGGTGAGGTGACTGATTCTGAAGTCATCGAAGGGGAAGTAGCCGTGGCAGCAGGTGGTGCCACGCAGACAATACCCAAAGGCTTCGGCACTTCTGCAAAAGCCGGCGGACAGCCTTTACCTCCAGTCGAACTGCTGCCCGCGCCCAATCTCACACAAGTCCCTTCTACTTTTGAGCGAGACCCTTTTTATTTTCGCTTTCCCCATAAAACCGGTGCGATTGGTTATCTATTGGAAATAGCTCCCAATCAAAAATTTACTCAACTCCTTTATGAACAGGAATATCCTTCCACCACAATCAAAGTTTCCGGACTCGCGGAGGGGAGCTATGTCTTGAGAATCCGCGCCATGGACCGGCATGGACTCGAAGGCTTTGACGCTTACCACCCCTTCACGGTCAATGTCCATCCACCACCGCCTGAATTACTGCAACCCTTACCCGCCAGCCAAATATTTGCACATCAACCCATTTTCCGTTGGCGACCCGTTGAAACAAGCTTTGGTTACCATCTGCAGTTAGCATCGGATTTTCATTTTCGCCATCCACTAATCAATGAATCGCACCTACAAGCCATCAGCCACATCGCCGGATTTTTACGGCCAGGCAAGTATTATTGGCGGGTTGCAGCCATTGACAGCCATGGGAAACGCGGGCCTTTCAGCCCTGCCCGGGAATTTATCCGCCTGCCTCCGCCACCTGATATGGACATTATTAATACCAATGGCGTACCCAGCGCCTTGCAATGGCAAGCACCTTACGAAGACGCGCGTTACCGGCTCCAAATTGCCTGGGATCGTGGGTTTGAAATGGTCATTGCCGACATTCTGCTTGATAAACCGAAATATTTTTTAACCCCACTCAAACATGGGGATTATTTTATCCGGGTAAAAACCTATGATGCCCAATGGGAAGGCCCCTACAGCCAACCTTTACTCTTGAAAGTACCTTGACGATCATGAGTTTATCCATATTTCACCAGCCGAAAAAACCGATGGTTCTGCCCAAGCGTCAGGGCCACAAAGAACTGGCCCTGCTTTGGCTGATTTTATTGCTGATTGCCTATGCCCTTTTCCACTCGGGTGTTATTCAACGATGGAATTTATTGGCTTTCGACTATTCCGTGCGCCTCTTCTTTCGTGAACCGAATCCGAAAATCGCCACTATCGCCATCGATGACCGAAGTTTGCAATCGCTTGGCCGCTGGCCCTGGCCCCGCTCAATTCACGGCAAGTTGATTCAGCGTTTGACCCAAGCCAAAACCTCTGCCATCGGTTTCAGCCTTATCTTCTCGGAACCAGATCCCAATCACCACAACAGTGACTTAAAGCTCGCAAAAGCAATACGAGCCAATGGAAAAGTGGTTCTACCCGTTTTGCATTTGCAAGATCCTGCCGTCATTGATGCCATCACGGCACATCCCCCTCTACCAGACCTGGCCCGGCAAGCGGCGGCACTCGCCCATGTTGACGTGGAGCTGGATATGGACGGCCTGGCGAGAGGGCTTTTTTTGCGCGCCGGGGTTGGCTACCCTCAGTGGTCAACATTAGCTCTGGCAATGTTGGAAGTAGGAGGTGAAGCTATGCCTGAACCTTTACCCGGTAGCCGCAATACTAAACTAGATCATCCCTCACCCAAAGCGTGGGTAAGGGACCATCACGTCCTCGTTCCCTTTGCCGGACCGACCGGTACTTTTCCGGTTTATTCTTACGTGGACGTTCTAAGAAATGATCAATTACTTGAACAACTGCGCGGCAAGTATGTTCTGATTGGGGTCACTGGCACCGGATTAGGGGGAAATCTGCCAACCCCTGTTTCCAGCACCTTTCAACCCTTGACCGCTCTGGAATTCCACGCCAACGTGCTGGATGGACTACTGGGCAACCTTCTTATCACCCCCTTACCCCAATGGTGGGAAATGGTGTTTACCTTATTTCTTGTTGCCATATTGTTAATAGCCTATGCCGCTACCCAGCCCCGATGGGCAGCACTGGTTGTCCTTGGGCTTATGATTCTGGCAGTGATGGCAAGCGCAATCCAGCTAAAGTTTTTTCACCGCTGGTCCGGCCCGGCGCTGCCGATATCCGGACTATTTTTTGGCTTCCTTGCGGGCAGTTGGCATCACCTCGATACAATTTTACGTCAACTTCACCACGAGAAAGAAAGAGCTGAAATTACCGTGCATTCCATCGCTGACGGTGTGATTACCACAGACCGACGTGGCCGTGTGGTATTCATGAACAAAATGGCAGAATCGTTAACCGGTTACAACCTTGCCAAAGTCAAGGGCCAATCCTTGGAGGCTGTTTTTCGTTTAAAAAATGAAAACGGCCAACCTGTTCCCATTCGTTCTCTATTGGAAAACAGCAGGCGGAGCAAATTCAGCAGGCTGGACCAACAAACCATCCTCACCAATCGCCATCAAAAAGAACATATAGTCCGTGTGACAGTCAACACATTGCGCCAAGGGAGTAACGATAATCAGGGAATGGTACTGGCTTTCAGTGATATCAGCGAAACCAAAAATCTGATAGAACGCTTAGCTTATCAGGCCCACCACGACGAACTTACCGGCTTGCCCAACCGGACTTTGATCATGGACCGGATGAATCACGCCATCGCCCACGCCCGCAGAATGAATGAGCAAATCGCGGTGCTGTTCATTGACTTGGACAATTTCAAAAAAATCAACGACGGCCTCGGTCATTCCGAAGGCGATGCCTTGCTAATTGCAGTCGCTGACCGCCTCAAGAAGGTCATCCGGGAAACTGACTCGGTAGCCCGCATTGGCGGTGATGAATTCATCGTTCTTTATGAAAACCTGAATCACTCCGGCGGAGTCGCCTTGCTCGCCCAAAAGCTACTGGATGCCCTATCCAAGCCCTTTCAGATTAATAGTCATAAAATTTATCTTTCATGCAGCATTGGTATCAGTTTGTACCCCAAGGATGGGCACGACGTGGAATCGCTTTTAAAACATGCGGATATTGCCATGTACCGGGCCAAGGAAATGGGCCGCAACAATTTCCAATTCTTCTCCCAGGCAATGAACGAGCAGATTGTGGAGCAGTTGGGATTGGAAAAAGCGCTGCGCCATGCCTTGGAGCATGACGCTCTTGAACTTTACTACCAACCCCAGGTTCATCTGGCCTCTGGAAAAATTGTGGGTGTGGAAGCCCTGGTGCGCTGGGAACACCCTGAAATTGGCCGGGTTTCACCGGCAAAATTCATTCCTTTGGCGGAAGAAACCGGCCTAATTATCCCCTTGGGAGAGTGGGTATTACGCCAGGCTTGCCAGCAGATGAAAATTTGGCAAACCCGACACAAATACCCCATATCCATGGGAATCAATCTTTCCCCTCGTCAATTCGCCGACACCAATTTAATGCCTATGATCCGGCACATAATGGAGGAAACACAGATTAATCCAACTTGCCTGAAACTTGAGATTACCGAAGGCGTTTTGTTGCAAGATTTTGATCATTCCATCCAATTCTTGAAATATTTTCGGGATATGGGCGGTTCCATCTCCATTGATGACTTTGGCACCGGCTACTCTTCCTTGAGTTACCTGAAGAAAATCCCCGCCGACCAGCTCAAAATCGACCAATCCTTTGTCACCAGCATTGCTGACGACCCCCATACCAAGGCCATCACCCAAGCCATTATTACCATGGCCCACGCTATCGGTTTGGACGTGGTTGCCGAAGGGGTGGAAACGCATAAGCAACTGGAAATTCTGAAGACTCAACGATGCGATGAGGTCCAGGGGTTTTTTATCAGCCATCCCCAGCCGGCGGAAAGAATCGGCAGATTACTGGATGTCTGCTTCGACACTCAGATTTCGCTCAATTGATTATCCTCAACAATGAGAACAGCTATGCGCTTGTTATTCCGTATCATTTTTAGCATGAGTGTTATGTGCGTCATCCCTCCTGCCAATGCTTCTGATAATTGGCAACCGGGAAGAAAATTTATTGGGCTTCAGGCTGGCTGGGGAGAGGGGTTTTCTTTGGGGTTTTCCGGCAATGGTGATGGCCGGAGAGCAGAATATATTGCTATTTTGCCACAGATTGGTATGGATATTTCCGGCCTGGTAGGAACTGGCCGCTGGTATCAAGGAAATCTAGACGCCATCTTGGAAGCGGAATATTTCCACCAACAAGCGCCCGGGAATTCTGGGTTTTCCGCAGGCGGTGCATTAATTCTGCGTTACAACGCCCGCCACTGGCGGCGCTGGTCGCCTTACTTGGAAGCCGGAATTGGCATGGGATATTTAGACTTCGACTTACGGGACCAGGACGATGGCTTGGTGTTCTACCCTCAAGTAGGTATTGGTGCTAACGTTAGACTGACAAAAAACTTAGCGTTTAACGCCGGATGGCGGTTTCATCATATGTCAAACGCTGGCACCAGATTGCCCAATAATGGCATTAACGCCAATGTCTTCCTTCTGGGTTTTATGGTGTCTTGGCATTGACCTCCATCACTTCGACACTATCTCCCACCTTTAACCTTCCCTGCCCCTCGTGAATGGCATTTTGGCCAAACCAAGCCTCATTGCCGTGCTTACGGTACGAAAATAAAGTCTGGAGCGGTTCGCTACCGGTTTTCTCCCCGCTGTCAGGGTCGACTGTGGTGACGACACACCGGGAACAAGGCTTGGCAATACGAAATGGAATGCCGCCAATGGCAATTCTTTTCCAGGCATCCTCTGCATAGGGCTGACAGCCCGAGACGACCAGATTGGGCCGGAAACGGCGCATGGAGACAGGTTCTGGCAAGCGGCTGTTGAGGTCGTCCAAAGATCCCTGGCCAATCAGCAAAAACGGATAGCCGTCGGAAAACGCGGTTTTCTCTCCCTTGCGGGCGTGTTTGAGATTGACTTGCCGGACTTCGTCGTCAGGGAACCAAACCAGCCGGCAAGGTTTGCCAATGGCTTCACTCAACCATGCATCCACGGCAAGATCGACCAAAACCGCCTTGACATGGCTGCGCCAAACCGTCACTTCCTTACGGGATACCGCTTCCGGCGCGTTGGGAACCTGCATTTCTCCCAATTGGGGATGATTCAAAGTCAATGCGCCGCTTCCCGGATCGATGGCGGTACCGATTTTAGCCATGTGAGGCAACTGGCGCTGGGTCAGAAAACGGCCATTTTGATCCACCACCATCCAGCGCCGGTCGAAACGCAGTCCGAAGCTATCCACTTCCCATGCCTGTACGGCAATGCCGCGCAGAGATTTCACTGGATAAAGATACAGCTCGCTCAAGATTAAGTTATCACTCATGCCCCAACAATGCCTCCTTCAGTCAAGCGTGTGGGATCCAGCAGTTTTTCCAGTTCCTGCCGGGATAAATCCGTCATTTCCGCCGCCACATCAATAATCGGCCGGCCTTCCTTGTAGGCTCTTTTTGCGATTTCAGCCGCCTTGGCATAACCGACCACGGGATTCAGGGCGGTCACCAATATGGGGTTCTTGGCCAAAGGTTTGGCCAGATTTTCTTCCTTGACCTGAAATCCCCTCACCGCTTTATCCGCCAATACCCTGGCGCCATGGCCAAGGATTTCGATACTTTGCAGCAAGTTATAGGCAATGACCGGCAACATCACATTCAGCTGAAAATTACCCGATTGCCCCGCGACAGTAATGGTTGCATCGTTGCCTATGACCTGGGCAGCCACCATGCAAACCGCCTCTGGAATCACGGGGTTGACCTTGCCCGGCATAATGGAGCTACCCGGTTGCAGGGCGGGCAATTCTATTTCCGCCAACCCAGCCAAGGGACCAGAATTCATCCAGCGCAGATCGTTACAGATTTTCATCAGGCTGACGGCGGTGGTTTTCAATTGTCCAGAAACCTCTACCGCGGTGTCCTGGCAACTTAGGCTTTCAAAAAAGGTGTCGTTAGGCTGGAAGGGAAAACCTGTCAGTTTGCCGAGCCTGGCCGCAAACCGGGGAGCAAACTTAGGATGCGCATTGATGCCGGTTCCCACCGCAGTGCCGCCTTGGGCGATTTTGTATAACCTTGGCAGACTGCTTTCAAGCCGTGCGCTATCGGAATCGACCTGCGCTTTCCAGCCGCTCAGCTCCTGTCCCAAACGGACCGGCATGGCGTCCATCAAATGGGTACGCCCGGTTTTGACAATGCCGTCCAGCGCTTGCGCGCGTTGCCCAATCATTTGGGATAAATGCGCCAGAGCCGGCAACAAATGATGGTGAATGCCCCGCACGGCGCTGAGATGGATTGCGGTGGGAATGGTGTCATTACTGCTCTGGCTCATATTCACGTGATCGTTGGGATTGACCTTTTCCCCGCTGATTTGGCTGGCCAGATGGGCAATGACCTCGTTGACATTCATGTTGGTGCTGGTGCCTGACCCAGTCTGGAATACATCCACGGGGAATTGGTCACGGTATTTGCCCTCTAGAATTTCTTGGGCCGCCTGCACAATGGCATTGGCAATCTTGCTGTCCAAAAGCCCTAAATCTTTATTGACTTCCGCCGCGGTACTTTTGATCAAGACCACCGCATCAATAAACGCCGGCGGCATCCTAAGACCACTGATAGGGAAATTATTGACCGCTCTTTGGGTCTGGGCGCCGTACAAAGCGGTTTTTGGCACCTCCAGTTCCCCCATGCTGTCCCGCTCGATTCGAAATGCTTTTTCTGTCATCTCTATGAACCCAATTGATATTGATACTGTATATAACAGGAATTTTTGTCTGTAACTGTGCGGCATTGGGGGAGGGTATTCGGGGTGTACGCGACCTGGATGGTCGCGTCCAAGCGCCCAGGGATGGGTTCTCAGCGTCCCCGAATACCTTCCCCCAATGCCCGATGCTGATATTCACGCTGCCGCAGCGTTTCGTATAGCATTACTCCGGCAGCCACCGAAAGATTCAAGCTTTCCACCGCCCCCTTCATGGGCAGTTTAACCAAAAAATCGCAGGATTCCCGGGTCAACCGGCGCAGCCCCTTCCCTTCCGCCCCCATCACCAACGCCAACGGCCCGGATAAATCCGCGTCAAAAACCGTCTGCTCTGCCTCTCCTTCGGCGCCGGCAATCCAAATATTGGCGGCTTTTAGCTGTCGCAGTGTCCGGGCCAGATTGGTTACCCGGAATAAAGGTACGGTTTCGACGGCGCCACTGGCCACTTTGCAAACGGTTGGCGTCAAGCCAACGGTCCGGTCCCTGGGTAAAATCACACCTGACACGCCCACGGCGTCACAGGTGCGAAGACACGCTCCTAAATTGTGAGGATCCTGAACCTGATCCAGCACCAAAAATAAAGGCTGTTTTACAGTTTCAATGAGTGCCTCCAAATCAGCTTCACCCAACGCCTTGGGAGGAACGGTTTCCAGCACAACCCCCTGATGATGGCTATCCCCGGCGATTTGATCCAGGCGCTTACGATCAGCATTTTCGAGGGGAATGCCGCACGCCGCTATTTGCCGGCGCAGTTTTTCCAGCGCCGGATCCCGGCGCTGGGCATCCACCCAGGCGCGTATGACCCGTTCCGGCGCATGGCTCAAGACTGCCCGGGCAGAATGCAGGCCATATAAAACCTGCCGGCTCATGCCGCAGTCGCTTTTTTACGGCTGCTCCGCTTCCTGCGCCGGGATTTCGTCTGGGCCTTGCCGGGCTTGGGCGGGGCCAGCGGCGAAATCAATTCCAGATCAATTTTTCGTTCATCCAGATCCACCCGCGCCACTTTCACGGTAACCACGTCCCCTACCCGGTAGGTGATATGGGTCCGTTCACCCTTCAAACAATGCCTGACCGGATCGTAATGGTAGAAGTCCTGGCCCAGTGTAGCAATGTGAACCAGACCCTCCACATAGATTTCCTTGAGCTCCACAAAAAATCCGAAGGAAGTCACCGCAGAAATGACTCCTTCGAACTCCTCCCCCACCTTGTCTTGCATGTATTCACACTTGAGCCAGGCGATGACATCCCAGGTGGCTTCGTCAGCGCGCCGTTCGGTCATGGAGCAGTGTTCACCGATGGCCTTCAACTCGATTTCCGAGTAATCGAAATCCTCAGGCTTACCGCCGCGCAGCACATGACGTATCGCCCGATGCACCAACAGATCGGGGTATCGGCGGATCGGGGAGGTGAAATGGGTGTAGGCATCCAAGGCCAAGCCGAAATGGCCTTTTTTCTCCGGACTGTAGATGGCCTGAGGCAAAGTTCGAAGCATCAGGGTTTGGATCAAATGGGCATCGGGACGTCCCTGGGCTTTTTTCAAGACCGCCATAAAATCACCTGGAGCCGGCTTATCACCACCTGACAGCTTTAATCCCAGTTCAGACAAAAATTGCCGCACATCCGCCACTTTTTCCGGGTCCGGACCTTCATGCACCCGGCGCAAATAGGGAATTTTCTTGCGATCCAAAAACCGGGCGGCGGCGGCATTGGCGGAAATCATGCACTCTTCAATCAACTTGTGGGCATCATTGCGTTCCACCCGCACAATTTTCTCAATCTTGCGGCCTTCGCCAAAAATGATTTTATATTCATCGGTATCAAAATCCATGGCGCCGCGCTTTTCTCTCTGCGCCCTAAGCGCCTGATAAGCCTTGTAGAGGTTTTCCAGGTGCGGCAACAGTGCCTGGTATTTTTTGCGCACCGACTTCTTTTTATCCACTAGCATGGCGGCCACTTCGGTATAGGTCAGCCGCGCATGGGAACGCATGACACCTTCAAAGAATTTGGACCGGATCACCCGCCCCTCCCGATTGATCATCATCTCACAGACCATGCACAACCGATCTTCGTGGGGGTTGAGAGAGCACAGGCCTGTGGAGAGCACTTCGGGCAACATGGGAATCACTTGCTGGGGAAAATAGACCGAGTTGCCCCGCTTCAAGGCTTCTTCGTCAATGGCCATTTCAGGCTGGACGTAGTGGGACACATCGGCAATGGCCACCAAAACCCGCCATCCCTTGGGTGTTGGCTGGCAAAATACCGCATCGTCAAAGTCTCGGGCATCTTCGCCGTCTATTGTGACCAAAGGCAGTTGACGCAGGTCTACCCGGCCTTGCTTGGCTTTTTCCGGTACTTTTTTACCAAACTGCCTGGCTTCTTCCAGGACTGCTTCAGGCCATTCACAGGGAATATCGAAGGCATGAATTGCCACTTCGATCTCCATGCCAGGGGCCATGTGTTCCCCCAGCACCTCGATGATCCGGCCGATGGGGCGCTGGCGTTTGGAAGGTTGTTCGAGGATTTCCGCGACGACTATTTGGCCGGGCTTGGCGCCATTAATGTGTTCTTGAGGAATCAGAATATCTTGGGTAATCCGTTTATTGTCGGGAATGACATAGGCCACCCCGCCTTCCACAAACAAACGGCCCACCACCCGCTGGGTATTGCGTTCCAGCACTTCTACAATGCTGGCTTCTTTGCGTCCCCGGCGATCAATGCCGCGGACGCAAACCACTACTTTGTCACCGTGGATTACCGAACGCATTTCCCGGGGTGATAAAAACAGGTCTTCTTCTCCTACTTCTGGCTTCAAAAAGCCAAAACCGTCAGGGTGTCCTATTACCCGGCCGGTAATTAAATCCCGCAGGTTAATCAGGCAATACCTGCCCTTCCGATTGCGTAGGAGTTGCCCGTCGCGTTCCATGGCTTTCAGACGCCGCTCCAGGGATTCACGATCAATTTCATCGTGGACTCCAAGGGTCTCCGCAATTTCTTCAAAAGATAGAGGGATGCCTTTTTCTTCGAGTACCGAAAGAATTAACTCCCGGCTGGGGATGGGACGCTCGTATTTGCGCGCCTCTCTTTTGGCTTGAGGATCTGGAATTTTGAACTGGCGTGGTTTGGCGGAATGAGAAGCCGAAGCTTGTTTGGTCTTTATATGCTTCTCACTTTTGTTTTTCTTGGATTTTTTCTTTTTTTCGTTTTTGCTATTTTTTGAGGGCCTGGCCATATCACTTATTGGGTAAATTATCTAGGTTGACATACTAACACGGAAAAGATATATTTTTTGGCTTGGCCGAGGTGGCGGAACTGGTAGACGCGCATGGTTCAGGTCCATGTGGGGGAAACCCCGTGGAGGTTCAAGTCCTCTCCTCGGCACCACTATAAAATTCTCTTTTTGAAAGTTAAATCCCTTTGGCTTTGCTTTGGCAAACCTGCCATAAAAACCCTCTGCCAACCGGAAAGAGAATTAATCAGCAGATAAATAATGTGCCTGTTTTCCCTTCACAAGACACTGTTAACCCGTCTCTAGGGCCGACCATCCGCCTACGGAAGGGATGCCGACCCACCTCAGTAGCATCCAGCAAAACCTCTTGTCTTTTTACCCGAAAGGATGTTCCAAAACAATGGTTTGGTTGCGATCCGGGCCGGTGGAAAGGATCACCACGGGAACTTGCAACAGCGATTCAATCCGCCGGATATACCGTAAGGCATTTTGGGGCAAATGATCCATCTGGGTAATCCCGACGGTGGATTCCTGCCACCCGGGAAGGGTTTCAATCACCGGCTGGCAACGGGCATAATCTCCCGCGCCCATGGGCGTTCCTTCTATCCGTTCACCATCCAGCTCATAAGCAACGCAGATGCCAATTTCCTTCAGCCCATCCAACACATCCAACTTGGTCAAACAAATTCCCGACAGGCTGTTCAGGCTGGCGGATTTGCACATCGCCACTGCGTCAAACCATCCGCAGCGACGGGGACGGCCGGTAGTCGCGCCAAATTCATGGCCCCTTTCCGCTAGATGGCGGCCCACCTCATCGTGCAATTCCGTGGGAAAAGGCCCGTTGCCAACCCGGGTGGAATAAGCCTTGGTGATTCCCAACACATAATCAAAATCCAGCGGCCCCAGGCCGGAACCGCAAGTCGCCCCACCCGCCGTGGTATTGGAGGAGGTGACATAAGGATAAGTGCCATGATCGATATCGAGCAAAGCACCCTGCGCGCCTTCGAACAAAAGATCCGCCCCTTCTTGCCGCAAGGTTTGCAGGCGCGCGGAAAGATCGCACACCAATGGAGTCAAAACTTCTCCCCAAGCCGTCAATTCATCCAGAGCCTTGTCATAGTCAATGGCAGGCGCCTGAAAATAATATTTGAGAATAAAATTGTGGTAATCCAACAATTGTTTCAATTTTTCCGCCAGAATTTTAGAATCGCGCCAATCTTCGGCCCGCAAACTTCTACGGGCGACTTTATCTTCATAGGCGGGACCAATGCCACGCCCAGTGGTGCCGATGGCTTGCTCGCCGCGGGCATTTTCCCGGGCTTGATCCAAAGCCACGTGAACTGGCAACAACAGAGGGCAAGCGGCGCTGATTTTCAGCCGGCTTCTGATATCCACACCCGCCTGTTCCAAGCATTCGATTTCTTCCAGGAGGGCGGAAGGGGACAGCACCACGCCGTTGCCAATCAAGCATTCGACGCCTGAATGCAAAGCGCCAGAAGGAATCAGGTGCAACACCGTTTTCCGCCCATCGATAACCAACGTATGGCCAGCGTTGTGCCCGCCCTGGAAACGGACCACGGCATTGGCGCGATCGGTCAACCAATCGACAATCTTTCCTTTGCCCTCATCTCCCCACTGCGTACCGATGACAATGACAGTTTTGCTCATTTACCAATATTCACATTAAAGTTCAGTAATTTCTTTCACGCCTATAAAAGCTTGGCACCTTGACTGCGCTAAGTTTATGGGCAAAATTATTTACTGATGTTACGCACTTGCCCGGAATGCCCTCTCCCACAGGGAGAGGGGAGGCAGCACTTGGTTTTACGCCGCTCCCATCGTTATAGATGAAGGCTAGAAAACAGTCCATTCCCTTCCTCGCCGGCACGGCAGGGTCAGGGAATCCACCCTTGCCCTCTCCCCCGCAAGCGGGGGAGGGCTGGGGAGGGGGAGGATAACACGGAATGAACGTGCGTAACATCAGTTATTTAGATACCACTTCCCAGCCATTTTCCCCCGGCACCAATTGATAATGACAGTCAATGTTGTCGGCTTCGCAATTAGGAAGTGCTTGAATCACTTGCCACCCCTGTTGTCGAAGCTGATGCACCTTATCCAGTAAATCAGGGTCGTCTATCGGCGGCGCAAGGACGCGTTTGGACTCTGGCATTTCAAGCGCCGAACTGTACCGTAACAAAAGTTTTAGGTCCGTACTGAAACCTACCGCAGGCCGGGCTCTGCCAAAGGCTTTTCCAATAGCGTCATAGCGTCCGCCACGGGCGATTTCCTTGCCAAATCCAGGCACTAACGCAGCGAAAACAAGGCCGGTGTGATAATGATATCCGCGCAGTTCAGCCAAATCGAAATGAACGGGAAGGCTTGGAAGCCGATTTCTCAAATTCAGGGCTGTCGTTTCGAGCATAGCGATGGCATGACTCACAGTATCGCTGGCATGGGCAAGGGTTTTTCGCGCCTGGGTCAAAACCTCGAATGAACCATTCAGGTCTACCAAAGCAACCAACATTTCCTTGATTGCAGAGGGGCAATCGTAATCCTGCAAAAATTCCACCAAGTCCGGCTTGGATTTGCGCTGTAAAATTGCGAACAAGCTTTCTTCGTCTTGGCAATCCAAACCAGCTTGGCCGGCAAGGCTGCGATAGATTCCAACGTGTCCCAAATCCAAATGAACATTCAGCACGCCGGCTTGGGCCAAAGTTTCCAGCATTAAACGAATCACTTCCAAATCCGCCTCGATATCCGAGCAACCATAAAGCTCCGCCCCAATTTGCATAGGACTACGGGAGGTATCCAAAGCATCGCCATAGGCATGGAGCACCGGCCCTGCATAACAAAGCCGCGTCGGCCCTTCTCGCTTCAGATTATGGGCATCGATGCGGGCCACCTGAGGCGTCATATCGGCCCGAAGCCCAAGCAACCGGCCACTGGCAGGATCGCTCAGTTTAAAGGTTTGCATCTCCAGATCATGGCCCGCGCCAATCAAGAGCGAATCTAAGAATTCGATCAAGGGTGGGATGACCTGCTCATAACCCCATGACGCAAACGCGTCGAGCAACCGCCTGCGAAGTAGCTCTATCCGCTGGGCCTCACTGGGCAACAACTCTTCGATGCCATCTGGCAAGAGCCAACGTTCCACCGGCAAATGATGAATAGCCATAGGCTTTGATTATCTCAGACGCAGATCTAACTGCCTAACAAACAAACATAAAAGACACAGAGGAATGGGCCGGGGGATCCCGGCCCTGACCCGTTACTTCTGTACCGGTTTGGCGTGTTTGAAGTACTTGAAGAAGTCTGAGGTAGGCTCAAGAATAATCATGTCGCCTTCCTGGGAAAAAGTCTTCTGATAAGCACTCAGACTCCGGTAGAAGGAATAGAACTCACGGTTCTTATCGAAAGCCTTGGCATAAATATCCGCCGCCACGGCATCCCCTTCACCTCGAGTCTTTTCCGCATCGCGTAACGCTTCCGCCACAATGACTTCTCTCTGGCGATCTGCATCCGCGCGAATTCGTTCCGCCGCTTCCATACCTTGAGATCGGAATTCCCGCGCTACCCGGGCCCGTTCTGATTCCATCCGCCGGTACACCGAACTGGAAACCTGGGGCGGCAGATCAATCCGTTTGATGCGGATATCAATGATGTTAATCCCCAATCGGTCCGCAATGGGCTTGGTAGCCTTTAGCAGGATCTGACGGATAGCTTCGCGGTCAGTCGCCACTAATTGACGAATGGTGCGTTTCCCAAACTCGCTGCGTAGTTCATCCTTGATGATCTGGTCCAAGCGAATGTTCGCCTGCCTGGGATCGCCTCCCACTGTAATGTAAAAGGTCTTGACGTTATTCACCCGCCATTTGACGAAAGAATCCACAATTACGTTTTTCTTTTCCGAAGTCAAGAAACGTTCAGGCTTGGAATCCAGGGTCAATATCCGGGCGTCGAACTTTTTAATACTGTTCCACACCGGCACCGGCACCTTGAAATGCAGGCCAGGCTCGTAATCGTAGCGCACAATTTCTCCGAAACGGAACTTAATTGCTTTTTCCGTTTCATGGACGGTGAACACCGATCCGTAACCCAACAGCATTAGTAGGACCAGCAGTCCCAAGCTAAATTTACTCTGTGCCATTAACGTCCCCTCCCTTCACGGCCACGCACGCTGCGGCGCAGCGTCGGTTGTCGTTGTTGCAACAGCCTGCGCGCGGCTTCCTGACTGGTAACAGGCGCTGACTGGGCTTTCGGTCCCTGCGCTCTGGACTGAAATTTATCCAGTGGCAGATAAAGCAGATTGTTGCCACCTTTGACATCCACCATAACCGTGTCTGTTTTACCCAGCACCGATTCCAAGGCATCCAGGTACATCCGAATGCGGTTGACTTCTGGCGCCTGTTCGTACTCGGCCAGAATTTGCACGAAACGGCTGGCTTCCCCTTGCGCCTTGGCAACAATCTTCTGTTTGTAACCTTGGGCTTCCTCCAGGATTCTCGCCGCTTGCCCGCGGGCTTTTGGAATAACCTCGTTTGCATAAGCCTGGGCTTCGTTGATAAAGCGTTGCTTATCTTCCCGGGCTTTAATAGCGTCTTCAAAAGCACCCTGGACTTCCTCAGGCGGCTGCGCGTCCACGAGATTCACGGTAGCAATGGCAATACCTGATTGATAAGTGTTTATGATTTCCTGAATCAACTTTTTGACTTCGGCGGCAATCTCACTGCGCCCTTCGGTCAGGACAAAATCCATGGTGTGACGGCCAACGACCTCACGCAACGCACTTTCAGTGACCTCCCGCAAAGTCTTTTCAGGCCCCTTGATATTAAATAAAAAGTCCCTGGCATTGCTGATGGTGTATTGCACCGCCAGTCTGACATCAACAATGTTCTCGTCCCCGGTCAACATTAATGCCTCTTGCGGTACAGACCCCAAAGCTTGCTGCCGGCCACCGGAACGATAACCCAGCTCCAAAAATCTTTGGTGCTCCACATCGACAATTTCCACCGCTTCTATAGGAAACGGCAAGTGCCAGTGCAGGCCGGGCATAGTGGTTTCGGTATATTTCCCAAACCGGGTCACGACGCCTCGATTACCTTCCTGGACGATATACATCCCTGACGCCAGCCAGAGAAGTAAAACCACGCCAACCAACAACCATATCAACCACGCTGAATCAGAAGGCGCACCTTTGCCACCGCCAAAGATCCCCCCAATCTTTTCCTGAAGTGATCGAATCACCTCTTCAAGATCCGGTGGCCCACCTGATTGGTCTTGGCCACTCCAAGGATCTTTTTTTCCCCCACCCGGTTCGTTCCAGGACATGCCTACGCTCCTACAATAAATATGAATTGTTAATCCGGCAATGAAATGTTGATTACACTAGCCTTTAGTTTTATTTCACTGCACGCTAAAACTTAAGGAATCACTGAATTATTCAGCATTTCCTTAAAATATCATCTTAGCCTCTCAGCCAACTTCAAATACGCTATGCTCCTGTCTGCTTAACACTATAGAGCATCAAAAAATATTGCGGAACCCGCTGGCAATCCATTGTCATGATTTTTAGCCGCGTTATCCGTTGGGATCATGGGCATTTGCAATTGGAACCCGCCCCAACACTTTGTCAATTAGGGCGCTATTTTAGCGGGAACCACAAAAAAATGCTTGTTTGTAATTTCATCAGAAAAAACAAACATCCCTTTGATGGATACTAAATGCTGTATCCCATTAAATATTCTCAAATACGATCCACTAGCCAATTAGGGCTGACATTCAATCGAATCGAGCAATAATTGATGTTTGCGCGGCAATTCCACCTCCATATCCCAGCCACCATCATCGCCCACCTCATCACGCAAAACGTTGCCAAACCTGAAAAGCTGAGCCCGGAGACGGCCTTGGGCAGGCACCAGATGTAACTTGGCGCGGATCTTGTCTGCCGCGACGACTTCCGTCAGCGCTTGCAGTAACAACTCAATGCCCTCGCCGGTTTTAGCAGACAACCACACCCGACTTGGACGGCCCGTCTCATCATAGTCAATGCGGGAAGGCCGCTGCATTTGATCAATTTTATTGAATACTTCTATCACCCGGTTCTGGTCGATGCCCAACTCTTTAAGAACACCATTAACTGCGTCGATATTTTCCTGGCGCCGCTCTGCACTGGCATCAATCACGTGCAAAACCACTTCCGCTTCGCAAGTTTCTTGAAGTGTGGAACGGAAAGCCGCCACCAGCTCATGGGGCAAATGGCGAATAAAACCCACGGTGTCCGCCAAAATGGCGGCATTACCGCCGCCAAGTTCTATACGGCGCAAGGTGGAATCCAAGGTAGCGAACAGTTGATCTGCCGCATAGACTCGCGACTGCGTCATGCGGTTGAACAATGTGGATTTGCCGGCGTTGGTATATCCCACTAAGGCAACGGTTGGCAGTTCAGCCTTTTTCCGGGCGTTTCTGCCCTGTTCGCGCTGTTTGGCCACTTTACGCAGGCGCTGTTGAATTTGACGAATCCGTTGACCAATCAAACGGCGGTCCGTTTCCAACTGAGTTTCCCCGGGCCCCCGTAACCCGATACCCCCTTTTTGCCGCTCCAAGTGAGTCCACCCCCGCACCAACCGGGTGGCCAAGTGCCGTAATTGCGCCAGTTCTACTTGAAGCTTGCCTTCGTAGGATCTTGCTCTTTGAGCGAAGATATCAAGAATTAGCCCAGTCCGATCCACCACCCGAACAGCAAGCTCTTTCTCGAGGTTACGTTCCTGGCTAGGCGTCAATGCATGATTGAATAAAACCAGCTGGGCGTCATATTCGGAAACAGCCCGTTTTAATTCTTCCAGTTTCCCTTTGCCAATAAAATTACGGGGATCAGGCTGACGGCGGCTGCCTTGAATAACTGCTACTGGCTCGGCGCCGGCAGATTGCGCTAACGCTTCTAGCTCGTTTAGATCTTCGGCATCAAATGTGGTGGCAAGATGAACCAAAACAGCGCGCTCACCCGCGCCGGGCCGTTCAAAAAATTGCATGGATAAATGGGAAAAACAGGCTCATTCGTTCTTTTCGCCTTCTTCCCCGGCATGGGGAATACGTACAGGACGGGCCGGTACAATGGTAGAAATGGCGTGTTTATACACCATCTGATTGACGGAATTTTTGAGCATGATAACGTATTGATCAAAGGAATCAATTTTGCCCTGGAGCTTGATTCCATTCACCAAATATATGGATACAGGAATATGTTCTTTTCTAAGCGTATTTAAAAATGGATCTTGTAAGTTCTGGCCCTTAGACATCCTCTTTCTCCTTGTTCTTATCTATCGCTGCGGAAGCGGTACCACTGGAGCACGGGAATAGTTGGTATTAAAACAGATTCTGTCAAAATTCGCCAATCACCCGTATCATAAACACAACATATTTGAATAAATTTAGAGCCGTTTCAGTTAAGCAGGTTCATTTTTTATGAAACAAATCAAAACCGCGGATTTATGTGACCGCTTCGCCGATACTGAACACTTTCAAATTGCCGAGCCCATGCTTCAAATCTTTGGCGGCAACCGAGCATTCGGCGGCCGAATCGCCACCCTCAAAACCTTTGAAGACAACGTGTTAGTCCAGGAGGCCTTAAAAGAGCCTGGGAACAACAAGGTTTTAGTCATTGACGGCGGCGGCTCTCACCGTTGCGCCCTGCTCGGGGATAATCTCGCCCAATTGGCGATTGACAATGGTTGGGCAGGTATTGTGATTTATGGATGCATCCGCGATTCGGCGGCAATCAATCAGATGCCCATTGGCATCCGCGCTTTACATACCCATCCCTTGAAAAGCCATAAACGTGGACTCGGCGAGCGGGACGTGCTAATCACCTTTGCCGGGGTCAATTTTCGCAGCGGCCATTTTCTCTATGCCGATGAAGACGGTATTATTGTCTCTCAACACCCACTCCTTTGAAAATTATTGCGGAAATATATATGCAAATTTTACTTGCCAATCCTAGAGGTTTCTGTGCTGGTGTCGACAGGGCCATTGAAATCGTTGAACGGGCCATAGACGCCTTTGGAGCCCCTGTTTATGTCCGGCACGAGGTTGTCCACAATCGCTATGTAGTAGAAAACCTGCGCCGCCGGGGTGCGATCTTTATTGAAGATCTGGCCGATGTCCCTGAAGGCGCAACGTTGATTTTCAGTGCCCACGGTGTTTCCAAAAAAGTACAAGAAGAAGCCAAAGGTCGCAATCTTAAAGTATTCGATGCTACCTGTCCTTTGGTGACCAAAGTGCATATCGAAGTCCATCGCCACGCCAAGGCCGGCCATGAAATAATTTTCATCGGTCACGCCGGCCACCCTGAGGTGGAAGGCACCATGGGGCAATATCAAACCGATAATCCTAACGGCGGCATCTACTTGGTGGAAAAACCGGAAGATGTGGACAAGCTTCAAGTTCATGATGAAAACAACTTGGCTTATGTCACCCAAACCACGCTTTCTATGGATGATACCCAGGCTATTGTCGACGCTTTAAAACGGCGTTTTCCCAATATCATGGGGCCAAAGAAGGAAGACATTTGTTATGCCACCCAAAACAGGCAGGATGCGGTCAAAAAGCTGGCCCGAAACTGCGATGTCATGCTAGTGGTGGGTTCCCCCAATAGCTCCAATTCCAACCGCCTGCGGGAAATTGCCGAAAAACTGGGTAAATCAGCCTATCTTCTGGATGACGCCAGCCAGTTACAAAAGGATTGGCTGGAAAACGCCAAAACCGTCGGTGTGACAGCGGGCGCTTCAGCCCCGGAAATTTTGGTGCAACAGGTCATTGCCAAGCTTCGCGAGTGGGGCGGTCAGATGGTAGAAGAAACCCCAGGCGTGGAAGAAAAGGTGGTCTTCTCGGTGCCCAAAGGGCTGCAAAAAACTGCTTGAACGATTTGAATTTCACCGCAGAGTCACAGAGGGCGCAGAAATTTTTAAAAACAAAGTGATTTTTTGGGATGGTCCGTGATTTCGGTTCCCTACGGTATAGACTATGGGTTTAAACCACACTATTATAAAAATCTCTGCGACTCTACGGTGAATGACTCTTCCCTACGGACTTGCCAACTTTCCACTTCCGCGCCTTCCAACTTGCGGCGCAGCCAACGCATGAAATATCCGCGGGGCATTTCCCGGCCAGTGACTAAATAGAACAACATATAGATATTATTGAGACTGGCATCCAACAAGCGAAATGCCAACTCCGTCCCACACAACAGCAATTGATCCCTTTCCTCTAAAATAACGTTATCGTCAGGTAAAAAAATCAATTTCTGTCCTTTTCTCAGAACGAATGGGACGATGGGCAAACGACTTGTCCGGTCACGGGGATCGCGCAGAATATCGCCGAGTTTAATTTCCGCGCCCTGCCCCCAAGCAGTCGCCAGCGCCGAAACATTCTCAGGCACGAGATTGAGGGTAAATAAATGGGGTTTGGCTTTCCCAAAAACTGCCTTCAAGCGCTGGAACAATGTCTCCATGAATTGAGGATTGTCCTGATAGGTTTGAAGCAAAAACAGAAAGAATGGACGCAGCAAAGGCGCTTGCAGCATGAATAAAATTCTACGCGCGGTCACCAGGGAAGGCTGCATGATAATATCGGCATTGGCGGCGCTAAAGGCAATTTCGTTATGGTGACGGTTTTGCCGCACTATCATGAAAATATCAGGATGCAGGCCTCTGGCATTGATCAAAATGCTCAAATTGTGGCCATCATCATCATTGGCCGCCACAATCCCTACCGCCCGGTCTATCCCCGCTGCTTTTAAGGTTTTGGCAGTCGCGCGGCCGCGGATATATATTTCTATGTCCTCTTCCGGCGGATGAGGGTCAATAATGGCAGTAGAAATTCCAATGCTGCTTAATATCTTGTATAACTCTTTGCCCATCCGCCCATATCCGCAGATGATCCAGTGTCCTTCTGATTTAGGGGGCAAATGCAATCTCTTTTCCAAAGAAACCCCCTTGGCCCGGGACAGCCACTCATTGAGCACATAGAGCCAGGGATTGCCAATCGCCGCCCCCAATCCCTTGGCAAACACCTTGAAGGGATCGACGAAATGGGTGTCTTTTCCCAAGGTTGCCAAGGTTTCTTCATGGAATGCGGAAGCGGACATGGCGATAATACGAACATCTGGATTCAACAACCGAGAAACCGCCGCAATTTTTAAATTGACTTCCTCGTCATGGGTCAAGGCTATCACCCCCATGCACAAGGGAGATTCCACCCCCGCTTCAATCAAAAACCTCGGTACACTGGCGTCGCAGCAAAGCCCAGGCATGGGGACGGTATAATCGCGAAGTTGCAACGCCTTGATCCGGTTTTCATCTTTATCAAGAACCACCGCGGGAATCCCAGCATCGCTCAAACCGCGGGCCAACAGGCTACCAGTATCCCCAAAGCCACAGAGGATATAATATTTACCAGGCAAACGATTCACTGCCCGGGTAAATCGCATTTCATCTACCGCCAATTGGAAAAAACGATTCTGTAGCAACCGTATAATGGCGCCAATGGCGTACAACCAGACAATGACCGTGACAAACAGACAAATAATGGCCCAGATCCTTTGGGCATCGCTGAATTCTTCCGGTATTTCCCCAAAGCCTGTGGTGGTGGCGGTGTACATGACAAAATAAAAAGCATGGAAAAGGCTCATGGGCTGGCCGGTCTTTCCTGGCACCAGCGCCATGCCAATAATTGCCAGGGCGTAGACGCAAATCAACACCAACAAAGGCGTGCGCATTTCACGCAGGATGATATAGGTGACCGGATTGCTTTGGGGGACAGTTGGCACAGTCTAACGCCTCAGCATCAAGGTCTCGGCAACTACCATAATGACGGAAACGATATTGGCCACCAGAGCGCCGCCACTCAAGGAAACGATGCTCGCGGTCACATCCGGCGTCAGCCCGGTTTTCGTCACATGAACCACTACGGTCCAATAAATGGAAGCGGCAATCAGTTCCATGTCAGCCACCAAGCTGGTGGAAAGCAAAATGGCGCCGATCTGGGTGCGATCCCCCAATTTGAGACCTGTGGCAATCAGGTTCACAACCACTAAAATGAACAATTCAAAAACATTGTGGTATTGCGGGTTGTCTAATTCCCCCAGGAAAAAACCAAAATTCAGCGTCAGCGCCAATACGATAAAAAAGCCGAAAATGACCTTCTCAAGATTCATGCACCACCTCGACAAACAAAAATCCACTCACAACCGGCCCCGATATTCTGGCATTATTACTTCAACTTTGTCACATTCATCACCATGAACGAACCGTTAGCAAAAATGCGTCTCGACAAATGGCTTTGGGCCGCCCGCTTTTTCAAGACCCGGGCCATGGCGACAGAAGCCATCAAAGGCGGCAAGGTCCACGTGGATGGGCAGCGCGTCAAACCCAGCAAGGAAATCGCGCCCGGCAGCCGAATTGAAATCACCAAGGAACCTTACAGTTGGGAAATCACCGTCGTCGCCCTCAACACCCAACGCCGCCCCGCCAAGGAAGCCGCGTTATTATATGAAGAAAGCCCGGAAAGTCATGCCCGAAGACAGGAGGAAGTCGCCCGCCGGCGAGCGGAAAAAAGCGCCATGGACCACCCACAACGGCGGCCAGACAAAAAACAACGGCGCCAAATCCACCGCTTCAAACGGATTGTGGATTAATGGTTTCTGTCTTTACCTCCCTAACGCCTGAGCGTGACGTTTATTCAGTCTCCCGTCTCAACCGGGAAGTGAAATGGTTGTTGGCTGACAGCTTCCCCAAATTGTGGGTGGAAGGGGAAATCTCCAACCTGTCCCGTCCCGCATCCGGCCATCTTTACTTTACCTTGAAGGATTCAAAGGCCCAGGTGCGCTGCGCCATGTTCCGGCGCCAACAATCGCAATTGGATATTACCCCGGAAAACGGCATGCAGGTGCAAGTGCTGGCCCAGGTCAGCCTCTACGAAATCCGAGGCGATTTCCAGTTGCAGGTTGAGGTTATGGAAGAAGCCGGCGCTGGCGCCCTTCGGCGCGCCTTTCAAGCCCTCAAAAAAAAGCTGGCAAAGGAAGGGCTGTTTGATTCCGAACGCAAACTTCCCATCCCCCCCTGGCCGGAAAAAATCGGCATCATCACCTCCCCCACCGGCGCCGCCATCCGCGATGTCTTAACCGTCCTCCAGCGCCGATTTCCTGGTCTCGAAGTCATTATTTACCCCTGTTCGGTTCAAGGCGAAGGCGCCAAACAGGAAATCAGCGCCGCGATTAAAATCGCCAACCAGCGCCGCGAGTGCGATGTTCTATTGTTGGTGCGTGGCGGTGGTTCCCTGGAAGACCTTTGGCCCTTTAACGAAGAACAAGTCGCCCGGGCGGTTCATGCCAGCCAAATCCCTATCGTCACTGGCATTGGCCATGAAATTGACTTCACCATCGCCGACTTTACCGCCGACTGCCGCGCCCCTACCCCATCTGCCGCGGCGGAAACCGTCAGTCCCGATAGCCAGGCGCTGGCGCAACAGTTGGCGGCATTGGAAAAACGCCTGATTCAGCTACAACAGCAACGCTTGAAACAAGTCCGGCAACAATACCGTTGGCTGCTTACCCGCTTGAATCAAACCCATCCCGCCAGACGTCTGCTAGACTGGATGCAAAGGCTGGATGAACTGGAAATAAGATTGCGTCAATCTATCCACACGTTGTTAACCACGCGCGGGCAGCGGCTCGACCTTCATTGGGCCAAATTGCTAGGGCACCATCCAAGCCGGCGTATCCATATCGAAAATAACCGCTTGCAGCAATCCACCCATCGTTTAAAAGACTCATTGAGCCGGCACCTGCAATTGAAACACGCCCGCCTGGCGGAACTTGGCCGGGCTTTGGACGCGGTCAGCCCGCTGGCCACCCTTTCCAGGGGTTATGCCATTGTCACTGACCCCAAAACAGGCCACGTCATTACCCAAGCATCGCAAACCAGGGAAGGGAAAAAGGTTCACACCCGTCTGGCCCAGGGTAGTTTATTATGTGAAGTCAAAGAGGTAATTGAGAATGACTAAATGCTCCA
Source organism: Methylothermaceae bacteria B42 (assembly GCA_001566965.1). Classification (NCBI taxonomy): domain Bacteria; kingdom Pseudomonadati; phylum Pseudomonadota; class Gammaproteobacteria; order Methylococcales; family Methylothermaceae; species Methylothermaceae bacteria B42. Next base: position 73,162 of record LSNW01000006.1, read on the forward strand.
TGAAGCCCTATTATTTGCTGGCATTATCGCTATTCTTCTTCACTGCCAAGCTCCACGCCCAACCCTTGCCGGTTCACAGCCCCGTTCCCGGCGGGGTGGCAATCTTGAATCTGGGCGATGGCAGCCTGGAAAAACCTGTGGTTACTTTCAACGACAGGCCGGTTTTAGTGCTAAAAAATGAAGGACAATGGACTGCTCTGGTGGGTATACCGCTTAAAACCAAGCCGGGTCAGTATAAAGTCAATGTCCGCCGGAGCGGAGAAAAACGTACCCTTGAACTTACTGTCTCCGCCAAGGAATATCCGGCCCAATACATCAAGCTGCCCAAGGGGAAAGAGCGTTACGTCAGTCCTCCACCGGAGGACCTGGCCAGAATCAAGCGGGAACGGAAAATTCTCGGCAAAATCCTCAGCCAATGGCGCCCAACCGATCAAGTGGATACGGATTTCCATCTCCCCGTTCACGGCCGCATAGGCAGTCCTTTCGGCCTGCGCCGCTTTTTCAACGACCAACCCCGCAATCCCCATAGCGGTTTGGACTTGGTAGCGCCAGCGGGAACTCCCATTAAAGCCCCCGCTGACGGCATTGTCATCGATCGTGGCGACTTCTTTTTCACTGGCAATGCGGTTTTCCTGGACCACGGCCAAGGTCTCATCAGCGGCTATTTCCATATGCAAGACATCGCTGTCAAGCCAGGACAAAAAGTCAAACGCGGCGACATTCTTGGCACGGTGGGCGCCACGGGCAGAGTCACTGGCCCCCATCTACATATGAATGTTTATCTCAACCGTACCAAGGTGGACCCAGAATTATTTCTGCGGCGGTATTTACAGGCCAAAAAATAAGGCACAGACTCATTGCCGATGCAGTTTCAACCGCACTGGCCCAGCATCAATTTCCTGCGCACTCTCCGGTTTTTCAGATAGTACTGGCACTGGACTGAAAATCGAGGCATTCTCTTCTCCTTCCACTGCCAGAATTCCCCACGCTCCCCGGTCGATGCGACTTAGGGCGTGATCCACTAGGACGTAATTGCCAGGTACGTCGAGATGCAATTCCACCACGCTAGCACCACCGGCAGGAATCAGCGTGGTCTGGACGTTGCGCGCCACCGGCAATGTGGCGGCCTCAGGCCACACCTTACTGAAAATTTCACCAATGACGTGGAAGGAGGAAATCCGAGACACCCCACCGTTCCCCAGATAAATCCGGATCTTCTCACCGACCCTGGCCTTCAGTGGATGATCCACCAGCGCCTTGACCCTGCCATTAAAGATTATGTATTCAGGCCGCTCGTCAAACATTTTTTGGCCGTCGAAAGGCTGGAAACCCTTGGCACCAATGGTTCCCTTGGTGTAAAGCTCCCCCTGCATCACATAAAACTCCCGGTCCATCGGTTCCAGCCCTTGTTTCGGTTCCACCAAGATCATCCCGTACATGCCATTGGCGATGTGCGTCGGTGCATTGCCAGCAGCGCAGTGATAAACGTAGAGACCAGGATTGAGCGCCTTGAATTGAAAGGCTTTGGTTTCTCCCGGCTTGACCTTGGTCAAGACGGCTCCACCACCAGGACCGGTCACCGCATGCAGATCAATGTTATGCTCGTGGCTGCTGGTCCTGTCATTGTGCAGGGTTAGCTTGACTGTATCCCCCACCCGCACCCGGATAAAAGGGCCGGGGACGGTGTCATTGTAAGTCCAATAATGAAACCGAATACCCGGAGCGATTTCTGAAATGACTTCCCGTGCCACCAGATTGACTTCGACGGTCTTGGGGGGGCGCGGTTGAATTGGTGGTGGCAGATCATCAGGGCGCTTGGCGATGTCCAACACCTTTTTGTAATCCTCGGGATGAATGGTTTTATGCAAATGAAAACTATCGCCGGGACCAAAGGTCGTCACACCTTCGCTCTTGTGAGCTTCTTCTTTCATCTCATGGCCAGTACCTGCCAATAACAAACTATTCGCAGAAACCGTGAGAATAGCCCCTGCCAGAACCGCCGCTGCTTGCCTCTTCAAACTTTGTTTGTTCATTGTTGTTCTCCTCTTTGTAGCCGCTTTTCAACATACCACTTATGGAGAAAAAATTGCAGATCAAACAATCCAGGATTGATTTGGATCAAATAAAAAAGGCGGCGCCGGGACGGCGCCGCCATACGGAGGTCTTTCGGCAAACCTATCAATCGTCGAAGCTTTTCGCCAAGCTGTGACAGAGATCGCAAGAGACGATGTCGCCCGCTTTCAAAGTCGCTTTGACCCTGCCTTTGCGGTCTTTCAACACACGATCCACCGGCGTTTTCGCCAACCGGGTGCCACGGTGATCAGCGCCGTGACAGGCGGCACAAGGATCGCCGTTTTTGCGTTTTTCGGCAAAATCGTCGTGTTTCCTGATCCAATCGGGATCGTTGACCGGGTGCATGCCGTGAGGACCATCCAAGGTGCCCTTGGGGAAGCTGCCAGGTTCGTGGCAAGTAGTACACTCGGTAATGGTGCCCCGGTGACCCTGCAATTGCATTGCCGTCACATTGTCGTTGGCGTCAGGATTGCGGTTGGGCCAGATGGCGTGGGGACTGCCGTGGCAGCTTTCGCAACCCAGACCGGCATGATTGTCATGGCTCTCGCGGTACAAAGTACCGTTGTTTTCCGCGAAGCGCATGGTCTTCGGCGTCAGCGGCGTGGCAGCCGGATCGTTAGGATCATAGGCGATGGTTCCCACCGGATCGCTGCCCACACCGGTGTGGCAAGCACCGCATTTGGGTTCATCCGCCCACGGCTCCCTGGGCAGGCCGTTTTTCATGGGGAACTCGCCGCCCACGGCCAACAGGTCGCCATGGCAGTCGTCACACTTGCGCCCAGCGGTAAACATGGCGCCTCGGAAACATTGAGTGATCTTGCCCGGATGACATAGAAAGCAGTTTTGCTCCATGCTCACTTTAGGACCGAAGGGAATCAACGGCTTCGTACCTGCCCGGTTCTGTGGATTAATCAGCATGGGTTCGCCGTTGGCGTCGCGCATCAATTTACCATTGTCATCAATTTGCAGGCGGCCATGAAAACCGTGCATGACCCGGGACATATTGTCCAGGCCATTCACCCCTTGCGGCCCGCCCACGGTGGCCAAGGCATTGGAGCGGTGACAACTGGCGCATAACACCGGATTGTCATCGGCCAGGAAATTGGTGCCGTGTTTAAAGTCGTGCAAGGCCAGAATATTTTTCTTCGCCGCCACTTCCACGTCCACCCGGTCGGCGCTGGCCGGGGCCACGAAATTGGGCGCCCCCGCTACTCCTTGGCGGGCAGCCGGATCGGCACCCACCTTACCCAAGGTATGGCAGTCGCGGCAATCGACTTCGGTGGAAACCGGCACGACCACATCCGTCGTCGCCAAGACATTGTCAGTGCCTTTTTCCACCATTTGCACCCGCATCAATGGATAGGAATTGAAACGGCCCTTATCATCCACCGGAGTCATGGGAATGCCCTGGGCGGTGAACCAGCCTTTGTTGGTCAAGTACATGCCAAATAGCTGGGGTTCGTTGGCCACATAAGGGTCAAGCAGACCTGGCATATACCGGCCATGGTCGGGGTTGTCCAGGGTTTGCAAGCCTTCATCCGGCATTGGATTGAGCCCTGGAAACAGCTGAGATACCACCGATCCCTTGCCATTCAGATCGTCCCAGAAGTCGGTCTTGCTGATTTGCGCCTGGTCCGCGCTCGCTCCCACCGGGAAGTTCTGGCTGGTGGAGTTGATGGAATCCGGCCCAACCGGATCGTTGGGGTTGGAAGCCGCCGAATATCGCAGTTCAACGCTGCTGTCATCTAGAACCTTCGGACGGTTGGCACCGGTGGTGCCTTTTTCAATAGCGTGGGCGTTAACCGTGTTGAACAGCGGCAAGATGCTGAAGGGATAGGAGCGCAAATCGCCGCAATGCATTCCCAGATCGTTAAAAGGTAATACCGTGTGTTTACCGTCTCCGGCGACAGGATCGCCGGGCGCGGGTTGCTGAGGCACCATGGAAGCGTTGCCACCACCACCGGTGCCGCCACTGCCACCGCCATCGCCGACGATTACCGTCACTGTGCTGTCACAGCGGGCGCCCTTGTCATCGGTGACATAGAAATGCACCAGAAAAGTTCCAACCTTGACATCGAAAAACAACGGCCCGGGATCAGCCACCAACGGCCGGCTATCGGTACCGCCATTGGTTTCCCATTCGTAGGTTAAAGGGCCGCCTTCCGGATCGCTGGCGGTGCCTTTAAAATCGACAGCATCACCCAATTGAATAGAGACTGAATTGGTATTTGGTTTCAGAATCGAACAAACCGGGGGCTGATTGGATCCAGGCGGCGGTTTAATGCCGCTGCAATCGCCTGGGGCATTCCTCACCTTTTCCACTTGGCTATAGTTATCCGCCACCACCCGGACACGGCAAGGAATTGGGTTTGGATGGGCAACCAAGAATTTGAAATACCCTGCCTTTTTGCGTACGTTGGTGTCGGAAAGCAGCTGGTTGGTTATGTCGTCATAGAGCTCGAATTTTTCCGGCCGATCGCCTCGATAAGTGCCTTTGACAAACAGCCGGTCCTTGCTTTTTTGGAACTCGGCTTCCTGGATACTCAACTGAAATGGCACCGGGGGCGGCGTTTGTTGGCCACCACAATCGGAGGGGGCATGTTCCACCTTGCGCCGGGCTTTGAGTTCGCCTATCTGTACTTCCACTTCACAGGGAACTTCGCTGCCTTGCAGCCCGCCCACTTTCAATTTGAGCGAATCATCCTCGCTGGCGCGGCGTTTGAGTAATTGATGGCTCGCAGCATCATAGAGTAGCGCCTGGTAGCGGCCTAATCCTTTGACTTTAATCTTGACTTCCAGGCGTTGTTTTTCTTGTTTGTATTTGGCCTCTTTAATACGAAGTGATGCGTTGTGTTTGTTTTTATCCTCGTCCTCGTCATCTTCATCAGCCCATGCCGGCATTGCCAACAGGGTCGCCAATGCGAGAATCGTCAGGAGCTTCTGCCATAGCTTCCATGGCATGGGAGGGGGTAAATCCAGTTTAGCTGTGCTCATTTCTCTTCCTCTTGTTTTCTTTTCCGGTTTCCCTAGGCAAATACTGCCACTAGCCTATAAAGCAAGATACATACCACCCCCTTCTTCGCCAAAGGTTTCCCGGGGAAACGAAAAAAATCCCAAGCCCAATGTGTCTCCATCCAACGACAGCAAATCCCGTGATGCTATTGAATAGCCCGGATTTACGGGAAAGTTAACCGTCGCTGAATGACGACCAGGAAACTGCATTGGCAATTTAAGAATATGCCAATGTCCTTTATGGGCAACGTCTCCCACTGTTTTTAAGCAAAACCGACACTTAGGAATTTACATGGAAAAATCAGCTATTCCACCTAATTTGGCTGTTAGTCACTAAATTGTCTTTCAAAACTTACCTTTCACGGCGTGAGCTTGCATAACACACTGGTGCAAAGTATGAAAAACACCGGAAAGGGGTGTGGCATGATAAATGCTTATCATGCTTAGGAGGGATTCGAAATGGGTCATGGATGACTCACTTCAAACTCAGATTCCTTAGGGCTGCCTGTCATCTTCCATGGAAGGCTACCCCAAATTTTAAGGAAGAAAGGTCAATGCTTGACAGGCAGCCCTAAAGGCTCTGCTGCCATAAAAACCCAAAAACGTATCAGAAGGAAGGCTAGATATCGTCAGTTAGTTAATTGATAATTCAGGAAAAATCCAATTTTCACCACCATAAAACACGATAAGGAGCATTTTTAATGATAAAAACAATGGCAATCAGTGTTTTACTTTTTTTCAACATTCAATCCGTTTTCGCCGCGTTGATAGACAAAGGCAATGGCCTGCTTTATGAAGACGTTCTGAATGTGACATTTATCGCTGACCCACAAGGACTTGACAGGAGCAATATTCTTTCATTCGTTCGTCACGCGGGGGATGGAAAGGCATTCCTGTCTGTGCCAACGGGCGGTCCAAATGAACAAGGCGCGGCCCAATTTGTGGCCACCCTCAACTACAAGGGCATCACCGGATGGCGCCTGCCGCATGCTTCAGGCGCCGGCTTTCGTCTTGGGTTTCCAGATCCAAACATTTCCGATGCCGATTTGAAAAAATCTGAATTGGCTTATGTATATTACAGGGATTTTGGCAACCCGCCAGCCGCAATACCCTCACCGACGACTCCCGGCCAGAATGTACCCAACCCCGCGTATGATTTCAATAACTTGCGCACAGGCCCGTTCATATCTTTGCAAAAGGGCTATTACTGGATGGATGCGGCCTTCGATACTACCACCAACCCCGCTGTCTCGGTGGATGTTAACAGTAATGCCGTCACCGGCATAAATGTGCAGGATTGGGTATTCAATTTTGGGCAAGGCAGCCAGAGCAACTTTTTCGTCAACCGGGGCAACAACTTCAGCGGATTTGGCAATGCCCTCGAGAGGGCTTATATCCTGCCCGTCCATGATGGGGATGTCGCGGCGCAATTGAGCGCTGTCCCACTCCCTCCGGCGGTTTTTTTACTTTTTTCCGGAATCGCAATGGCCGTCCCTGCCCTTGGGAAACACCATAAAATCCGCTGACCTCAACCCTTGCCTACCCCTCTGAAGCTTATTCAGAAGGGGTAGCTTCTCTCCCCAAACCTGTCCCCATTGAAAACACACAAAGACGACGGCATATGGCTACCGCCTAAAACTTGACCGAGTTCACAAAATTGAAAGAAATTTTCCTAGATCCAGGGCAGGAAACAAAGATTGTCTCTGGGTGATTCTGTGGCGCTGTCCTTTTTTGCCAACATGGTTTGCGATGTTTCCGTCCCTATAACCCAATTTATACAAGTATTAACTTGGGATCTCAGTAAGTGAGAAACCGAATCTTTGCTTCAAAACAACATTAATTCCATAGCTTGTGAAGCTGTTTTGAGGGCAATTGCCCCTCTTGAATTCCCCCTGTTTCTTCCTATGCTCAATCCATGGATGGCAGATTGATTTTCCAACGAAGGTATTAGTTTTCCTTGGGTTCTGCCACGGGGTTTTTTCCTGTAATTAGCCCTAGAACTTACGCAAGTTTTTTAGGTTCAAATAGTAAAAAGGCGTCCAAAATTTAGGACGCGAGGTGGTTGGCAATGAGCGTATTCTTTGCTCTATTCATGTTGTTTTGTTTATCCGGGACAGTCATTGCGCAAGCCCCCTTAGAGGATACCGAATGCCGGTATTGTTTAACGTCAAAATCAAGCCGATATGCCGGGTTGGGCAAGTTCGACTCTTATCTGAAGCGGCAGGAAAGCGCGGAGCAAACCCGGAAAAAAAACTTGAACCTTCTGGGTCGGATCCTGGGGGCGGGTAACTTTCTGGAAAACAAACAGTGGATATTGTCTTACGACTTCAATAAGAAATTGAAGCTGCGGGATAATAAGCTGTTGTTTCGCTTCTTCGATAACAAAGTGGGCGGCGCGCTCAAACTTTCTCCCTCTAAAATACAGCTCAAGTTCCAAACTCAAGAGAATCAAGCGATCAAGCTGGACGCAAAGCGGCGTAAGATCTTCATCCGCTTTCAGATCGATTTTTGAGCGTTTTGTGGCAACACAATTTCAAGCATTTTGCCCATTATTATCCCTTATCGCCCTCTTCCATATGGGATACGATGGGACAGCAAGCACTATCGGACTGACATTGGTTCAAAAGACTATCCAATTCCGACCGCAACACAGCAAGCTCGTGCATACGGTTGTCAATTTCACTTAACTTTTGACGAACCAACCGCTGTATTTCTCCCTTGGCCTGAAGTGGTTCCGTTCGTAGTTTGAGCAGTTCAGCAATTTCCGCCAAGGTAAAATCCATCTTCTTGGCCCGTTGAATAAAACGAAAACGGACTAAATCGTCCTGATCGTACCGCCGCCTGCCGCCTGAATCCCGGGAAACCGGGGGGAGCAAACCGATTTTTTCATAGTAACGCAAAGTGTCAACGGTGACTCCCAATAGAGCAGCGACTTGACCGATAGGATACCCTTTGCTCATCCTTTTTTTGCCATTTCTGAATTCTCTGATTGCCATGATCGACCACAAACACTTCGCCTGAAGCAGCCACGGCCACCGCCATGGCGCGGTCGAATTGACCCGGGGCTTGTCCATATTCGCCAAAAGCGGTGAGGAACCGGCCGCCAGCGGTAAATTTTTGCACCCGGTGGTTATAAAAATCCGCCACGTAAACACAACCATCGCTATCCAAGGTGACACCAGTCACAGTGGCGAACCAACCCGGGAAGGGCCCGAAAATATTGACAGCAAAAGGACCGCCCCATTTCCTTCGAAAGGCTCCTTCTGCTGAAAACACTTGGATCCTGTCATTGTAACCGTCTGCGACAAACAATGTGCCGTCCCGCGCCACCGCCACAGCGGTGGGATAATTAAACTGTCCAGCCCAGATGCCGATCTTGCCGGTTTTCCCCCATTGGCGGACGAACTCTCCATCTTGATGCAACCGCTGGATCCGCTGATTGTAGAAATCAGCCACATATATGTCCCCATCCGGTCCTACAGCGACCCCCGCTGGAGAATCGAACTCACCAGCGCCCTGCCCCGACCGGCCAATTGCCCGTTGAAGTTTTCCATCAACGCCAAACAACCAGAGCTTGTCATGCCAGAAATCGGCGACATACAAAACCCCGTTTTGGTAGGCTAGATTCATTGGCCGCCCCAAAATGCCCTGGCCAAAAGCACGTTTGAAGCGGCCTTCAAAATCGAACACCTGAATTCTTCCATTGCGGGAATCGCTGACGAAAACCTCATTGCCGGATAGCGCGATACCGGTGGGATCTTGAAACAAAGCGGGGCCCTTGCCCGCCCCTCCCCAAGCAAGGACGAAGCGATATCCTGGTTCTTTGGGGGAAGGCATCCAGATCAGCCAGGCCAATAAAAGCCCAATCGAGAAAATGACCAGCCATGCCCGTCCCATACGCATCCATCCGCCCATGTCACCCCCCCTATCAAAATGCAATGCGAAAACCGGTCCGGACAATCCAATCTTGTTCCAGGGCCTGGCCATTTAAGTTCTGCAACACTGGCAGTTGGACCACGCCTTCCAGCACCCAGCGGCGTGTCACATATTGAAAGCCGGGGGTGATAAACCAGCGCCAGCCACCGGAATCAGGCTCCCTGTGGCCTGAAATTTTGTTTTTCCATTGGTGGCTGGCGTTGGTTTCCAGTACGCCGTATAGAAATCCGGGCAACCCGCCTTTCAATTGCCGGGGCCACAATCTATATTGCCAAGAGGCGTCCAAACTAACCCTATCGCCCGCTTTAAAATGATTCGCTTTGCTATTGAAGCGGTAACTCAATTGTGCGTCGATCTGATAAGCCAAGGTCTGGCGCGAGATGACAACGCCGGCCGTGCCATCCCAAGAGCCGGAACCTGGTTGCAGATCAGGCGGGAGACGGCCCTGGCTGTCGCGCGCATCCTCTTGACCGGTTGGCGCTTCAACCCCCAAAAAGGGCGCGATGCGGAAGGTGCCGCCCGGACGATCACGTTGATACAAGGTGTAACGGCTGAAAAGGAGCAGATCGCCGATACCGCCCGCGGACCGCCGTTCCCTGCCGGTACTAGTGTCCCGCGAAAGGGTCTTTTCCCCCACCACCGGAAGAACGCCGAACACCGTCCAGCGGGGAGAGACGCCGTAACCTAGCACCGACACGGAAGCCCAGCCACTCACTTTTCTCTTGACAGGCCCCGGATCGTTCGCCGCCCGGTTGACCACGAACAACTGCCGGAAAACGAATTCTCCTTGCGCCACCGGCAAAGCGGTATTGAATGTTACCGGGGCCGCACCAAGCCCTTCGCCAAATAGGCACAGGACAATTCCATAAAGAACCCGCCAAAAAAGTGCGAGGCAGGTTCCAATTCTAAGGGACCTTTTCATTTTCCGGCGCTAGCCGCAGCGAACGCAACGTGAATCCGGCTTCCTTGACCTTGGCGCCTAGCTGATCCTTGGTTAAACGGTCAGGATCACGGGTAACTACCACGACTTGTCCCTTTTCAATATCAACGCGCACAGCCTGAACGCCTTTCAAAGTACGCAACCGCTTTTCGATCCCATAGGCACAAAAGGGACATCCCAAGCCATCCACACTCAGGATATATTCAGCGGCATGGGGTACGCTAGAGTAGCCAACGACCACGGCCAACAGTGTAATCAACAAGCCCAATTTCATGACATCTACCTTTAAGTTCAAACCCATGATTTTCACTCTAACACCTGAAGTTGACTCCAGGTCAAGGAAATGTCATGTTCATTGTCCACTTCCATGACCATCCGCGCCCAACCGACATGAAGCGACGGAAAGTTGGATTGAGGGTAAAATTGGGGCTTTGAAGGATAGACTCCACATGCAAAACGAAGACGACATTACTGCTTTTTTATTCGCCAACGTCGGCGCGCCGTTTATTATCGGATTGGCGGTGGGTTATTTCGCCAAGAAAGCCATCAAGATGGCGCTTTTTCTCGGCGGACTGGGAATCGTGCTGCTGTTTGTCAGCGAGTATTATGGCTTTGCTGAGATTAGCGATGCCGGGCTCAAGACAGTCACCAGCGCGATTACGGAACACGCCCGGGAATTTGGCGGTTTTTTGGTGGACCGGTTATCACAAATTACCGGCAAGGGTCTCAGCGCGGTGGCGGGGTTTTATGCGGGTTTCAAATTGGGGTAAATAAAATTCACGGCGTCCAAATTTAGCTCACGAATGGTGCGCCGAGCGCACCCTAATCTTTAATAAATATTTGGCATTTCAAGACGTCATTATCATCGTCAGGTACGGTGCATTTCATGCACCAAGCATTTATGGTGCGCTAAGCGCACCCTACAAAGTTTGTTCTTGAACAAATGCCCGCAGTTGCTCAATTTCGCCGGTAGTCAATTCATAAACCCGCCCTTTTCTAAGTCCATCCGGCAAGACTACCGGCCCATACCGGACTCGAATCAACCGGCTCACGGTAACGCCTTGGGATTCCCACAGGCGCCGCACAATACGGTTACGGCCTTCTTTCAGTACTACTTTATACCAACGATTAGCACCATCGCCACCCGCGGATTCAATGGCCACGAAACGAGCCACGCCGTCTTCCAGCATAACCCCTTGCTGTAATTGCTCCAACATATCGCCGGTGACAGGGCCAAAAATCCGGACCGCGTATTCCCGCTCCAACTCGCTGGAAGGATGCATCAGTTGGTTGGCCAATTCGCCGTGATTGGTGAGGAGCAGTAATCCTTCGGTATTGATATCCAGGCGGCCCACGGAAATCCAGCGCCCCTTCTCCAATTTCGGCAAGCGTTTGAAAATCGTGGGACGGCCCTCCGGATCACGGCGGCTGACCACTTCTCCGGTAGGCTTGTGATAGGCCAACACGCGAATCGCCGCGCCCAGGCGCTTGTTCAAATGCACTATCCGGCCATTGACCTTGACCACATCTTCGCTGCGCCAGCGGTCTCCCAGCTGGGCCTGGCGGCCGTTGACCTGAATTTTTCCATCCCGGATCCAGCCTTCAATTTGCCGGCGCGAACCCAAACCGGCGTGAGCCAAGACCTTTTGCAAGCGTTCACCTTCCGGCAGCGGTACGCCAGGATTAGATTCAGTGGGTGGTTTGGGACGGGGTCTGGTTTTCCAGATCGGTTTGTTCATCTTGTTCCAATTGTATGGGAGGCAGTTGCGCCAGGGTTTGCAGGTTGAAGTCGTCCAGAAAGCGTTTGGTGGTGGCGTACAGGGCAGGACGGCCGGGAACCTCCTTGTGCCCCACCACACGTATCCACTCCCGCTCCTGGAGGGTACGGATGATATTGCTGCTGACCGCCACCCCTCTGATGGCTTCAATATCGCCCCTTGTCACGGGTTGACGGTAGGCAATGATGGCAATGGTCTCAAGCAAGGCCCGGGAATAACGCCCCACTTTTTCCGGAAACAACCGGCTGACCCAGGGTGCCAGGTGCTTGCGCACTTGAAAGCGGTAACCGCTGGCCACCTGCACCAATTCCAACGGCCGCCCCTGGTATTCCTCTGCCAACTCATCCAAGATTTTTTCCAGGGTTTGACGATCGGCGCCTTCATCCTCCAATAGGGATAATAATTGCGGTAGAGTCAAAGGTTCAGGAGAGGCGAACAACAGCGCTTCAACAATGTCTTTGAGATTCATTTAGGATTCAGTTGCGGGAAGTTGGATTCGAAGGGGTAACAAAGGTTCCGCTTGCAATACTTCCACCAAACCTTCCTTGCACAATTCCAGCAGCGCAAGAAAGGTGACCACCGCCCCGGCCCGGCCTTCGCTCTGGCTAAACAAAGACTCGAAAGCTACCGTCCTGTTTTCCTGCAGACCGGCCAAGATCCGGCTCATACGCTCGCGCACCGACAAACGCTCCCGCGCCACGGTATGGTGCTGTAATTGGCTGACACGCTGTAGTACTTGACGGAAAGCCTCTGCCAACGCCTCCACCGTTACCTGGGGCAGCTTGGGTGGACGGCGGGGAAGATCCAAGTCCACATAAACGGGAAACTGATCCCGGTGCAACCGCGGCATTTCATCCATTACCGCCGCCGCCTGTTTGAATTTTTCGTACTCTTTAAGCCGGCGCACCAATTCCGCCCGCGGGTCCTCCTCCTCACTTTCGTTTTCCTTAGGCTTAGGCAACAAAAGCCGGGATTTGATTTCCGCCAACAGCGCCGCCATCAGCAAATATTCCGCCGCCAGCTCTATCTTGAGGTTTTCCATCAAGGCAATGTATTCGAGATATTGCTCGGTCACCTCGGCAATGGACACCAGCATGATATCGAGATTGCGTTTGCGAATCAGATACAGCAGCAAATCCAGCGGCCCTTCAAAGGTTTCTTCCAGAATAACCCGCAAGGCATCGGGGGGGATGTAAAGATTCTCGGGCAATTCCGTAAAAGGGCTGCCGTGAAGGCGGGCCACTGGCGCGGATAGGTTCTCGGTTTGTGCCACCGGCAGTATTTTGATTTCCGCAGAGGAAGGCTGGCTCATGACAATCCGGCCAAACCAAAAAAGAAGCCTTGCAAGACCAAAATCGCCGGCCCTAAAATCTTGCCCAACATGCCAGTGATCAATAGCAGCAATAAAATCGGCATGCCATAAGGCTCCAGCATGGCGACCTTGGCCGCCCAGCGATTCGGCAAAATACCCACCAGCACCCGGCCACCATCCAGCGGAGGAACAGGCAGCAGATTGAGGACCATCAATATCAGGTTAAAAAAGATTCCCGCAGCCGCCATATAAAGCAACGGCACGCTGACATAAGGGATGGCCAGCCATGCCGCCAATTTGGCCAGCAAGGCCCACCCCAAGGCCATGAGTAAATTGGCGCCCGGTCCCGCCAGGGCCACAATCGCCATGTCCCGCTTGGGGTTTCTGAGTTTGCCGAAGTCCACCGGCACCGGTTTTGCCCAGCCGAAGATAAATCCTCCCAGCAACATCATGACCAACGGCACAACGATGGTGCCGATGGGATCAATATGTTTGATGGGGTTAATGGAAAGCCGGCCCAGCCTTTTGGCCGTGCTGTCTCCCAAGCGCCAGGCCACCCAGCCGTGAGCCACTTCGTGCAAGGTGATGGCAAACAATATCGGCAATATAAACACCGATATTTTTTGCGCCAAGGTCAATTCATCCATTCAAACTTCCTATGCCAACAAGGTTTCCAGTTTTTCTCGCCCTTTTCCCCAACGAACCACCTGCGGAATTTCTTCGGTCAGTAAAATGACGGTGGTGGGTTGATAGGGAATAGGACCACTATCAATCACGAGATCGACGACTTTTTCCAAACGCTCCCGGATTTCTTCCGCGTCTTCCAAGGCCCGTTCCTGTCCCGGAAGAATTAGCGTGGTGCTGAATAATGGCGCGCCCAATTCCGCCAATAATGCCTGGCAAACGGTATTGTCGGGCACGCGGATCCCCACAGTCCTGCGGCTGGGATGTTGCAATCTTCTCGGCACCTCCTTGGTAGCGCGGAGTACAAAGGTGTACGGGCCGGGCGTCAGCGCTTTGATGAGCCGGTGCGCTTCGTTGGTAAGACGAACGAATTGGGATACTTGGGACAGATCACTGCAAAGCAGGGTAAAGTTGTGCTTGTCTCCTAGCTGGCGAATCTGGCGGATCCGCTCCAAGGCGCGCTTGTCGTCAATCCTGCACGCCAATGCATAGGAAGAATCGGTGGGCAGCACTACCACGCCACCTTTTTCCAGAATTTCCACTGCTCTTTTGATCAAGCGGGGTTGAGGATTATCCGGGTGGATTTGAAAATATTGGGCCATAAATTCCGTCATTGATACACATAATCCGGCGCCTTGCGTTGTATTCCATGTCAAGAAAACAACTTAGCGCTCTTCTAGTAAAGCCAACTGGGCATTAAGGATTTGAATCCGGTCAGAGATATAGCGTAACACTTCTTTATGAAAGTGAATATAGATGGCTGGCTGGCCCAGGGCCAAAGATTCCAACTCGGCGTGGGAAATGGCATAGGCACTGCCATCGGTATCCGCCCGCAGCAAGGTATCCAAATACTGATGTTCGGGATCCAGAAGCGCCCGCCAACCCACCACCGAGCCTGCCGCCAAACTGGTCAAACAGATGACATGACTGTCCGAATGCCGCCAAAGTCCCAACCTGCCGCTGCGAATGAAATACAGGTGATCGATAGGCTGGTTTTGGCCAAATAAAATCTCGCCCCGTTTAAACGAACGTTCGTGCAAAAACCTCTGAATTTCTTCGATTTCGTGGTCTTCTAGATCAGCAAAAGAAGCAAAGTCCCGTAGTGTCAAAGGATGTTCTCTGCCTTCGTAATTGGGTATCAGGTGGCTTAATATTTCATCTTCTATATTTTCCAAGGCCCAGTAAAAAGCGGTGAAAACCCGCTTTGCTCCCACCATTTGCAGGACACCCAGTTCTTGCAGCACCTGGAATATGGAGAAATCCTCTCCCCGATCTTCCAAGCCGCTGAAATAGACCCTTTTTCCTCTATCTTGCAACCTTTCCACGATTAAAAATAATACCTTGACCGCACTTAAATCGATTTCACTGACCCGGGAAAAGTCGAAGATAAAATTCTCCGCAGACTCAGCATCTTGCTCCACCTCGGTAATTAATGCATCGGCAGTGCCGAAAAACAGCGCCCCCCGCAGTTCATAAAGCAGGGTTTTAGCTCCTTCCCGCATCAAAATAGCCACTTCCTGCTGGCTACGACGGCGGCGGGAAAAAACCTCGTTGCCCCGCAACTTGCGCTGAACCACCGGCTGTTTGATTTGCTGAACCACAAACAAGATTGTGGCTATGATGACGCCGATACCCACCGCAATCATCAAATCGACGGTAACGGTAATCAAGGTCACTGTTGCCATGACCGCAAATTCGCTGCGGGCATGGCGGCGCTTGATCAAGCGCAGAGAGTAATAGTCCACCATGGTCACGGCAGTGACAAACAGAATCCCCGACAGCGCCGCCATGGGAATCCACGCTGCGTAATTCCCCAAAAACGCCACCACCACGCCGATGATGAGCGCATGCAGCATCCCCGACAAGCGGGTTCTCCCGCCGGCGCGGACGTTGACGACAGTGCGCACCGTCGCCCCCGCCCCGGGCAAGCCACCCCCCAGCCCACTGACCATGTTGCCGATGCCTTGACCAATCAATTCCCGGTTGGAATCGTGGCGTTGGTGAGTTATTTGGTCTGCAATCAATGAAGTTAATAATGAATCAATGGATCCCAGGATGGCCAAGGCCACGCCCCCTTCGATCGCCATCCGCAGATCGAAAAACTCAATATGTTCAAAGGCTTCTGGATGAAATATGGGGGTCAACTCTCGCATTTGCTGGATACTGGCAAAAGGATTAGGCATTTTGCCTATCACCAGCGGATTATTCTCCACCGTATCGGGCGCCAGCCCCGTCTCTGCCATCAATAAATAAACCACAATGCCGCCAATCAAGGCCGCCAATGCCGCCGGCACCTTGGGCAACCAGCGCACGCACGACAACATAACGGCAACACTGGTGATCCCCACGATGACGGGTGTTACCGCCTGATGCCAATCAAAGGACGCCCAGGCACCGGTAATGCCCAAAAACGGCTTGATCTGACCGAGGAAAATAATGATGGCGATCCCGTTCATAAAACCGGCCACCACAGGATAAGGCATGAACTTTACCAGCTTGCCGCCTCCCAGAAGCCCAAATACTACCTGCAAGGCGCCGCCGATACACACCGCCAACCCTAAAAACAAAATGATGACCGGGATGTTCTCGCCATGTTCGGCCACCAAATCTGCGATAAATGTCGATGCCACCACGGTCATGGGACCTGTAGGACCTGTGACCTGGGCGGGCGTGCCGCCAAATAGCGCTGCCAAAAATCCCGTATACAACGCCCCCATCAACCCCGCCAGAGCGCCACGGGCGGTGTATTCCGGCCCCAATACCGAAAAGGCCGCGACCCCGAATGCCAGGGCCAAAGGCAAGGCGACGATAGCGGCAGTAACGCCGCCGTATAAATCGCCCTTCCAGGTGGTTTTCCATGTTTGGCCCATTGAAACTCCAGTCTGTTTTAGCTTGAATTCTTGAGTGTGACTACCCTGTCGCGCAAATAAACGGGTTGGGCTTGTTCAGGCGGCAAGGTGTTCCCCTCACGAAGCGGTTTAACCGCCAACCTGGCAACCACACCGGCCCGGGGCAATATTTCCGGCCGGAGGGCGACCAATTGCACCCCTTTCACCCGCCGGCGTAATTGCGCTTGGTACGCTTCCCAGCCTGCCCCTATCGCCAACGCACTGGCAGAATCAGGAAGCGGCACAGGCGCTTCATCGGGAGAAATCACTATTTCCGGCGCTTCGAGTTCAATCTCAAGTGTCTCCTTGCCGTCTACTGCAGTAGAGATATTGGAAACTTTTCGATACACCCCCCAATAAACCTCTGCCATCCGGGCATCCAGAGCCACCAAAGCATAATCGGCTTGTTTTTCCGTCAGTCCTTGCCAAGCCATGGCCGCCAATGTAGAAACCGGCACCACTGGCAAATCTGAGCCAAACGCGATTCCCTGGGTAACTCCCGCCGCAATTCTAAGGCCGGTAAAAGAACCCGGGCCCCGGCCAAAGGCCACCGCATCCAACTGGCCGGGGGGCAGTTGGGCCTGTGCCAGCAATTCATCCACCATGGGAAGAATCAGACGGGAATGCTGACGGGGCGCCTGCTCAAAACGCTCCAGTACTTTGCCATCCATGAAAAGAGCGGCAGAACAGGCTTCGGTGGCGGTTTCAATGGCTAGAATTTTCATTTGTTCCTATTTTGGAAAGCATGGGTTGTTAAAAAACTTCCGCACCTGCTCTAATTCCCGGCACCGCTGCATTGGCGGCAGACTAGCCAAAAACACCCTGCCATAGCTTTTGTTCATCAATCGGGGATCGCATAGCATCAGCACGCCCCGGTCTTCCATCCCCCGGATCAGCCTTCCCGCCCCTTGTTTCAGCGCAATCACCGCGGACGGCAATTGATATTCCAGGAAGGGATTGTGCCCACGGCGGCGCAAGCTGGCAAGCCGGGCCTGAAAAACCGGATCGCCCAATGCGGCGAAAGGCAGCTTGTCGATAATGACGCAAGAAAGCGCGGAACCGCGCACATCCACCCCCTCCCAAAAGCTCGCCGTTCCCATCAATACCGCATTGCCCAGTTTCCGGAAGCGGTCGAGCAATACCGCTTTAGGCGCCGACCCTTGAATCAATAACGGAAAAGGCAACGAATCAGACAGCAAGGCGGCTGCTTCCTGCAATGCCCGATGACTGGTAAACAGGAAGAATGCCCGCCCGCCGCTGGCTTCCAGCACCGGCCGGGCTGCCGCCACCACCCGGGCAGTGTAATGGGAAGCCGAGGGATCCGGCAACCCTGGCGGCAAATACAGGAGAGCCTGGTTGGCATAATCAAAAGGGCTTTCCCATACTTTGGCTTTCACCGACGGTTCTGCCAGACCCAGTTGGTTGAGAAAATGATCGAATTTACCCGCCACGCTCAATGTGGCGGAAGTAAAAATCCATGCGGCTTCGGAGGCCTTGCGATACCCCGCGAAAGAAGCGGATACTTCCAAAGGCGTGGCATGCAGGGCAAAGCTGCGCTTTCCCACTTCAAACCAACGCACCCAATCGGGCTTGTCCCCCGCCAACCATGTCGCCAAACGTTCTTTTAACGTTTGCGCCCGCTGAAAGCATACCTCCAATCCCTCACTGGCCCCCGCCAAGGGCGCCAAGGCCTCCACTGTGCGAGTCAATGACTCCTGCAGGGTAGCCAGTGTAAATACACCTTCCAAATCGGCCCCCACGCCCCGCCTCGGTACTTGTCCCAGTTGATTTTGTACTTGATTCAAGGCCAGATGTAATTCCTGTAACGCCTGAGTGGCCGCAGGGGTTACCATCCCCGCCTGTTGCTGCTCCACGGCGCAATCACGAATCAGTTCCTGAAGTTGCCGGGAGGTCATGTTATCGCCCAAAAACCTGGTTGCGGTTTCGGCAAATTGATGGGCCTCATCCACAATCACCGCCTGGGTCCTCGGCAACAATTCACCCAGGCCATCCTCCCGCAGCGCCCAATCGGCGCATAACAAATGATGATTGATCACCAGCAAATCGGCCTTGTGGGCGCGCTGGCGGGCCTTAAGGAGAAAACAATCGGAAATAAAGGGACAATTTTGCCCTAGGCAGCTGTCCTCCGTCGATGTCACCGCGCCCCAACCCCACCAATGTTCAGGCAAACCGTCGAATTCAGCAATATCCCCAACCCGGGTCATGGCCATCCACTGGCGAACCTTGGCCAGGTCCGCCCGGTCTTGATCATCGCGCAACAGATCCGCTTCCAAGGTTTGCTGCATCCGGTAATGGCACATATAATTGCTTCGGCCTTTGAGTTGGGCCAGCTGGAACGGTCTGCCAAGGGCTTTGCGCAGCAACGGTAAATCCTTGAGAAACAGCTGATCCTGCAAATTCCGGCTACCGGTAGAGACGATGATCTGTTGGCCAGAAAGCAACGCAGGCACTAAATAGGCGAAGGTTTTGCCCGTGCCGGTCCCGGCCTCGGCAACCAAAATACCGCCTTCGGCAATCACCCGGGCAACGGCACGGGCCATCTCCACCTGGGCTTGACGGGGTTGATAATTGCCGATGGCTTTCGAAAGCGCGCCGGTAGTGGAAAAAAAAGCGGCTATTTCTTGCATGTAAAATACATCAAATCTATAGTATTAGTGAAACCTTAAAACTTCCAAATATCCTTCCCCTATGGACGATACGCCAGCAAAAACCATTACCAAGGCAGTGGCCAATTCCCCCACGGCTCTGCATAAAAAAACCATTAAATCGAAATCCTTGCCCCCCGACTACCCCTACAAGGAACGAATGAAGCGCAAGGAGTATGAGAAACTCAAGCAAGAACTGCAAATCGAATTATTGAAACTGCAAAACTGGGTCAAGGACAGCGGCGAAAGAATCCTTATGTTGTTCGAAGGCCGCGATGCTGCCGGCAAGGGAGGCACCATCAAGCGTTTCATGGAACACCTCAACCCCCGTGGCGCGCAAGTCGTCGCCTTGGTAAAGCCCACCGAGTACGAGCGGGGACAATGGTATTTTCAACGTTATATCCAGCACCTGCCCAGCGCCGGAGAGATGATCTTCTTCGACCGCTCCTGGTACAACCGGGCTGGGGTGGAACGGGTCATGGGATTTTGCAGCGACGCGGAATATCTGGAATTCATGCGTCAGGCCCCGGAACTGGAGCGCATGCTGGTCAATAGCGGCATCCGCTTGTTCAAATTTTGGTTCTCGGTGAGCCGCCCCGAGCAATTCCGCCGCTTCCAGGCCCGCCGCACCGATCCTCTAAAACAATGGAAATTAAGTCCCATTGATTTGGCATCCCTGGACAAATGGGACGACTATACCAAGGCTAAGGAAGCGATGTTCTTCTACACCGACACCGCCGATGCCCCCTGGACTGTGATCAAGTCCGACGACAAAAAACGCGCCCGCATCAATTGCATGCGTTATGTTCTCTATCATACCCCCTACCCCAACAAAAACCCCGAGGTCGTCATTCCCCCCGATGAAAAACTGGTCGGCCGCCCCCACGAAATTTACGAAAAGGGCGAAAAACCCATCAGCCTGCGTCCCTCGGATTAATAGGATTTTGGAGTATCCATGAACGAATTCACCCATGCGCAAAAAGTCGTCGAGCAATTCAAAACCCTGCTTTCCCGGGAAGAAATCCAAGGTTTGGAAGAAGAACACATGGATGAACTTATCCTTCTGATAGAAGCCGCCATCGACGCCGCCGTACTCGAAGCCCTGGAAAAAACCGCCGACAAACTGGAGCAACTGGCAATGGAAACCCGGCGGTTGGCGGAGAAGGGCGCTTAACCTGGTTTCCCATCCACCCGCGGTTGCCACAACATTGGCGCGTACCACCACAAAAAACCAAGGTAAGCTACAATCCATGTTATGCCTGCCAGCCGGTACCAAACCACGGTATATTCTGAAAAAAACAGGGGCATTGCCGTGCGAAAAACCGCAGCGGTCATTAACAGCAAAAAGAGCGCGCCCACTGCCTTGGGTGGTTGATGGATATTGCGGCCGGTATGGCCCAGGCTGACGCGGCAGATCATCCCTAAAATCATGCCACCCAATCCACCGACGGCAAAGGCATGAACGGCAAGACTCGTCATGCCTGCGCCATACAACGCGAACCCGATAATCAACCAACCATAGGCCACGAACAAAATCCATAACAAGGGTTTGCGCCAAATGCCCGGCGTATGCCATCCGGCAAGACGAATGCCATGTAAAACGGCCAAAGTCATTGCCAGTAACCGATCCACCACAATTTCTGGAAAAACTATTACCAACACAGCAAAGAGTGAATAAATCGGCATAAGCCAGCGATCCAGCCACGGGTATTGTTTTATGGTCACGGGATATCCCACGCCCCTTTCAGTAAAGAACGGAATTACCCGCCGGCCAAGAATGAAAATCAAACCGAGAACGGCATACAAGCCGATGAGAATGCCGGTACGTTGCCCTGCTCTCCAGACTTCGAATTCGCCCAGGGCAAATATCAATTGTCCCAAGACCACAAACCCAAGACAGGTCAAAATTCCCCACTGACGCCGTTGCTTGACTTGAACAATCGGCCAGGACACGGCGGCCCATAAAGCCAGTAAAAAAACCAGATCCAAGAATGCCGCCCACGGGAGAGTAGCCTTGCTCAAAGCCAACAGTCTAGCACTTAACCATATCCCAACCAGTCCCGCCAACGGCAATCCATAAAGGGTCTGTATCCCGGTCCAATTCCTGACCGCGGTCAGCAAAAAACCGGCGACGATGGCCACGGCGAAACCATACACCATTTCATGGGCATGCCACATTAGAGCAGTGGGGAAAAAGGGTCCAACCCACAGCGCCATGGAAAAGACGGCAAATGCCGCGCCCACTAAAAAGAAAGGGCGAAATCCAAGATTGAATAAAGCGGTATTCATGTTTGCTTCCATCGTTGAACGCAATTTACTATTTCATCACATCTACTCAACCATACCTAAATCGCAACCCATGAATTTCATTGAAAATTTCATTGGCCCGTGCAATATTGAAGCAATACCACATGCCATACAGGATTGCCGATGGATCAAATACTACTCATCCTTAACTGCGGCAGTTCTTCCATCAAATTTGAGTTCTTTACTTGCGAAGGGCTTTCGCCCTTGGCAGAAGGGATTCTGGAGGAGATTGGCAGCGGGGAAAGCCGGCTGCTCTTCACCCACGCTGGGCAACCCAAGCAAGAGCAAATCGTTGCCGCCCACAATCATCATGATGGATTGACCATTCTTACCCGGCTCTTTGAAATGGAAGGATGGCTCTCGGAAAACCGCCATCTAAAGGCAATTGGCCATAGGGTCGTTCACGGGGGAGAAAGATTCCACGAACCTGTATTTGTAAACGATGCGGTCATCCAGGCCATTGAAGACACCATTCCACTCGCGCCGCTGCATAACCCCGCCAATTTAGAAGGCATCCGAATAGCCGGTCAACTTTGGCCCTGCATCCCTCAAGTAGCCGTCTTCGACACCGCCTTCCACCAAACCTTGCCCGAACACGCCTTCCGCTATGCCATTCCGGAGGAATGGTATAAGAAATATGGCGTGCGCCGTTACGGTTTTCACGGTATCTCCCATGCCTATGTTGCCAAACGGGCAGCGGAATATTTAAATCAGCCTCTGGAAAATCTCAATCTCATCTCTTTACATTTGGGCAACGGTGCCAGCGCGGCGGCCATCACCGCAGGCCATAGTATCGATACTTCGATGGGGTTGACGCCATTGGAAGGGTTGGTGATGGGTACTCGGCCCGGTGATCTCGACCCTGGCATCCTCCCCTATCTCATCCGTCAGGGCTTCGATCCTGAAACATTGGATCAGTACCTTAATCATCGGTGCGGCCTCAAAGCCCTGGCAGGCTTCCAAGACATGCGCCAGATACATCAGGCAATTCAAAATGGCGACCCAAGAGCCCGATTAGCCCTGGAAGTCTATTGCTACCGGATAAGAAAATACATCGGCGCTTATTATGCTGTCCTCGGCCAAGTGGATGCGCTGATCTTTACCGGTGGCATTGGAGAACACGATACAGAAGTCCGCCGACGTTGCTGTGAGGGACTAGAAAAATTAGGGCTAATAGTGGATGCTGATAAAAATCAGGGTGCTCCTGAAGATGTCATGGAAATTCAATCCAACCATGGCACAATAAAGATTCTAGTTATCGCCACCCATGAAGCCCTGGAGATCGCCAACAACGTCTTGGCATTATTAAGGAGGCACCCCAATGGCTGATTCCCCTGACCCCGTCCTCAATCCCGAGGAACTGGAACAAATCCTCGCTTATTGGCGCGCCGCCAACTTTTTGTCCGCCGCCCAAATCTATTTGTTGGACAACCCATTGCTCCGAGAGCCGCTAAAACTGGAGCATGTCAAACCCCGGCTGTTGGGTCATTGGGGTACCTGTCCCGGACTCAATTTGATTTATGTCCACATGAACCGGGCAATCCGCCGCTATGATCTCAATGCCATTTTCATTGCCGGCCCAGGTCACGGCGCCCCCGCGGTTTTGGCTAATGTCTATTTGGAAGGGACCTACAGCGAGTTCTATCCGGCCATCACCCAGGACGAAGAAGGGTTGCGCAAATTTTTTCGGCAATTCTCCTTTCCGGGCGGCGTGCCCAGTCACTGCGCGCCGCAAACGCCCGGCTCGATCCACGAAGGGGGAGAATTGGGCTATTCCCTCAGTCACGCTTTTGGGGCGGTCTTCGACAACCCAGACTTGCTGGCCTGTTGCGTCATTGGCGACGGCGAGGCGGAAACCGGACCCCTGGCCACGGCCTGGCACGGTAACAAATTCCTCAATCCCGCCAGCGACGGCGCGGTGCTGCCAATTTTGCATCTCAATGGCTATAAAATCGCCAATCCCACGGTACTGGCGCGCATTCCTGAAGGAGAGCTGGAACAATTACTCAGAGGCTACGGTTGGTCTCCCTACTTTGTGGCCGGATCAGATCCTGCCCAAGTGCATCAAGATTTTGCCGCAACTCTCGACAAGGTTATCCAAGACATTAAAGCGATTCAGCAGTCTGCCCGTAACAATGGCAGTATATCCCGCCCTGTCTGGCCGATGATTGTGCTGCGGACCCCCAAGGGTTGGACCGGTCCCAAAGAAGTCGACGGCCTGCCGGTGGAAGGCACTTGGCGTTCCCACCAAGTCCCCCTTGCTGATGTTCACCATCACCCTGAGAGGCTTGCCCAATTGGAAGCCTGGCTCAAAAGTTACCGTCCGGAAACATTATTCGACCCCAACGGCGCCTTAATTCCTGATCTGAAATCACTGCCTCCCAAGGGATTTCGACGCATGGGGGCCAATCCCCATACCAACGGCGGGTTATTGCTCAAAGACCTCAGGCTGCCGGAATTTGACGATTACGCGGTTGATGTCCCTGATCCAGGGGCAATCAAGGCGGAAGCCACCCGGGTGATGGGCCGGTTTTTACGGGATGTTATCCGCCGCAACCAAGATCTTCGCAACTTCCGCCTGATGGGCCCGGATGAAATTACTTCCAACCGCCTCAATGCGGTCTTTGAAGTGACTGAGCGAGTCTGGCTGGGAGAATCCCATTCTGGCGACGATCATTTGTCACCCCAAGGCCGGGTGATGGAGATTCTCAGCGAACACACCTGTCAAGGCTGGCTCGAAGGCTATCTTTTGACCGGACGGCACGGCTTTTTTGCTACCTATGAAGCATTCGTCCACATCGTCGATTCCATGTTCAACCAGCACGCAAAATGGCTCAAGGAGGCCAAGGAAGTTTCATGGCGCCAGCCCGTCGCTTCCTTGAATTACTTGCTGACTTCCCACGTCTGGCGTCAGGATCACAACGGATTTAGCCATCAAGATCCGGGGTTTATCGACTTGGTCGTGAACAAAAAGTCCGAGCTGATCCGGGTTTATTTTCCACCTGATGCCAATACGCTGCTGTACGTCACTGATCTGTGCCTGAGAAGCCGTAATTGCATCAATGTGATTATTGCCGGTAAACAGCTAGAGCCCCAATGGCTGAATATGGACGCTGCCATCAAGCATTGCACGGCGGGCATTGGCATTTGGGAATGGGCCAGCAATGACCAGGGCTCGCAACCTGATGTGGTCATGGCTTGCGCGGGAGACGTTCCCACCATAGAGACCCTGGCAGCGGTGGATTTCATGCGTCAACATCTGCCGGATTTAAAGGTCCGAGTGATCAATGTGGTAGATCTGATGACATTGCAACCGCCGGAGGAACACCCTCATGGCCTTAGTGACAAAGATTTCGACATCCTCTTTACTACCGACAAGCCGATTGTGTTTGCTTTCCACGGTTACCCCTGGCTGCTCCATCGACTCAGCTACCGCCGCACCAATCATAAAAACCTGCATGTCAGAGGCTATAAGGAAGAAGGCACCACTACCACGCCTTTCGATATGGCGGTCCGCAATGACCTTGACCGCTATCATCTCGTGATGGATGTAATCGACCGGGTGCCGAAACTGGGCTCTCAAGCGGCCCATGTCAAACAATTGCTACGCGATAAATTGATTGAGCACCATCGCTATATCACCCTTTATGGCGAAGATATGCCGGAGATACGCAACTGGCAATGGACGCTACCCAGCCAAAATAACCCCCCTTCTTAATATTTTTGGAGACAGCCAAGCCATGCACAAAGACGCCATCGACCTGGAAAGTCTGATCCAACAGGCCAAACCTCATCCCCCACTTCCCATGGCAGTGGTGGACGCAGGGGAGACTTATGTCCTGGAAGGCGCCTGGGAAGCCGCCGAACATGGTTTGATCGAGCCGGTACTCATTGGAGATAAAACTGAAATCCAGCAAGTTATCTCTGAAATCGGCCATTCCGGCCTTGGCCAATTTCCCATCGTCGAAGCCCATTCGGAACAAGAAGCCGCGGAGAAAGGGGTCCAACTTGTCCTCGAAGGCCGGGTCCGGGGATTGATGAAAGGCTGGATTCACACTGATGTCCTGATGCATCCAGTATTGGCCCATTTACGCACCAGCCGCTGGGTCAGCCATGTGTTCCTGGGCGAAATGCCCAACTATCACAAGTTGCTCTATGTGACCGATGCCGCCATCAATATCGCCCCGGACTTGATGCAAAAGGCGGCCATAGTTCAAAACGCTGTCGATTTGGCGCACCTGCTGGGCGTCGCAATTCCCAAAGTGGCGGCCTTGTCCGCGGTCGAGGTGGTCAAACCGCAGATTCCTTCCACCGTGGACGCCGCTTGCCTGAGTAAAATGGCACAGAGAAAGCAGATCAAGCACGCCATCGTCGATGGCCCTCTGGCCTTTGATAACGCCATTTCCCGCAAGGCCGCGGAAATCAAGCAAATCGATAGCGAAGTTTCCGGCGATGTGGATGTATTGCTTACCCCCGATCTTAATGCCGGCAATATTCTTGCCAAGGATCTAGCCTATTTAGCCAATGCCACCCTTGCCGGCATTGTGCTCGGCACCAAGGTCCCCATCGTGTTGCCTTCCCGTTCCGATCCCCCCAAAAGCCGGCTGGCTTCCTGCGCCATTGCCGTGCTTTTGGATCAAATGGGCTTTTGAGTTTCAATATCAACCGGGATAAATCACCAAATGGCGCAGCGGATCGCTGCCAACGCTTTCCGCCACCAGATGATAGCGATTGACAATATGGTGCTGGATTTTGCGTACTTCCCGGGGCTGGGGGGCCAATTCCACGGCGACGGCTTCCTCCAATACCTTCTGCACTGCTTCCTCGGTTTCCTTGACGGCGGCGTCGATATCCTCGCTGGCCACTTCTTCCGGTTGGGTAAATACATTGTGGAGCAGGCGACGGATTTGCGCGGTGGAGTTTTTCTTGACCGAATGCAACGGCAACCCGGTGGCATTGAGGATGCGCCGCAAGCGGGCGTCGTCGGTGCGGGAGCGCAGCGCCAGGATCATATCCGCCCGTTCGGGATTGGCCACGGTGCGAGCGTCGAAGCGGAAACTGCGGATCACCCGTTCCACCATGTCGCGGCTGATGGCATAGGGATAGATACGGACTTCCCCTTTTAAGGCTTCTGGCGAGAGCGTTTTGTCGGTTTGGCCGTTTGCGGAAACAGGGTCTGCTTCCACCCGGGTTTCTCCTTCAGGCGTGCGGCGCAATCCGCCAGCCTCTTCTCCCCGCAAAATGGCATCCACCGCCGCAGCGGTATCGGTGTGGACGATCAGCTCATCCCGGGCCACCAATTCCACCACTTGCTCAAACGTAGGCGGCGCCTTGCGTTCGCTGACGGTTTTCTGGGTACCGCGAAAACGGGCTTCGTCATCTCCCAGAGTGACGGTTTGCACGCCTCCCACCAGGTCCGACAAAGTGGGGTTTTGCACCAGATTTTCCAAGGTATTGCCGTGGGCGGTGCCAATCAACTGAACCCCCCGCTCGGCAATGGTGCGGGCGGCGATGGCTTCGGCTTCGGTGCCGATTTCATCAATAATGATGACTTCGGGCATGTGATTCTCCACCGCTTCGATCATCACCGCATGCTGCCGATTCGGGTGACTGACCTGCATGCGCCGGGCATTACCGATGGCGGGATGGGGGATATCGCCATCACCGCCGATTTCGTTGGAGGTATCGATGACTACCACCCGTTTGTCCAGATCATCGGCCAGCACTCTTGCCACTTCCCGTAGCTTGGTGGTTTTCCCTACGCCGGGACGGCCCAACAGCAATAAACTGCGGCCCGATTCCACCAGATCCCGAATCATATCGATGGTACCCGTCACCGCCCGGCCAACCCGGAGGGTCAAGCCAATGATTTCTTGCTTGCGGTTGCGGATTGCGGAAATACGATGCAGGGTCCCTTCAATGCCAGCCCGGTTGTCGGCGCCGAATTCCCCCATTTGGGAAACCACGTGATGAATATCTTCGCGGGTGATTGGCAGCTCGCTCAAAATCACTGACCGGTCTTCGTACCGGGCCTGGGGCAGACGGCCCAAGTCCATGACGATTTCAAGCAGTCCTTTGCGGGATTCTCCGCTGAAAACTTCCTTCAGGGGAACTGGCAGCACATCGAGCAGCAGAAGCAAATCATCTACGGCTGGGGTCATGGGAGTCATATTGGATTGTGTTAGGATGGAATTGAGTTGTGAATGCATTATTTCAAGGGATTGTGGCTGTGTAAATACTGATGTCCATAAGACGGATTCCAATAGAGAGGAGTTCAAACCGGCTTTGAATTTTCTGAATTTTGATATTGTGTTGGGGGAGAAGAAACATGCATTGGACCATGCAACTAAGCCTTGGCGCCGCTGCGGCAGCAGCTTTGTATGCGCTTATCTGCGCGGTTTGGGTACTGCGTCAGCCTACCGGCGGCGAAGCGTTGAGAACGCCTTATCTGGCCATTCGTGAAGGCGCTTCGGCATTCATGCGGGTTCAATATGGCACCATCGCCGTTGTGGGCCTGGGGATTTTTATCCTTTTATGGTCTATCCCCAAATTTGGTCCCTTGACCGCCTGCGGCTTTGCCATTGGCGGGCTGTGCTCGGCGTTTTCAGGCATGATTGGTATGGCGGTGGCAGTACAAGCCAATGTACGGACCGCCGCCGCAGCCCAAACCAGCTTGGCCAAAGCACTGCAAATTGCTTACCGCAGCGGCTCGGTCACGGGCTTTTTGCTTGGCGGCTTGGCGCTGGCGGCAGTCAGCGGCTTTTATTTTTTGCTGACCGCCCTCAACCCCCAGTCCCCCAATCTCTCGCCATTGGCGGGGCTGGGGTTCGGCGCTTCACTGATCAGTATTTTCGGCCGCTTGGGCGGCGGTATTTTCACCAAAGCCGCGGACGTGGGCGCTGATCTCGCCGGCAAAGTGGAACAAAACATTCCTGAAGACGATCCCCGTAATCCCGCAGTGATTGCCGATAATGTAGGAGACAACGTCGGCGACTGCGCCGGCATGGCCGCCGATGTTTTCGAAAGCTATACGGTCACCCTAGTGGCAACGCTTCTCATTGCCGCCTGGCAGTCGCCGCATCAACCCCTGCTGCAATATTTTCCCTTAGCAATAGGTGGCGCGGCTCTAACGGCAGGATTGATTGGCGGCCAGTGTTTGTGGCTCTCCAAAAACAGACAGGTCGGGTTAGCCTTGCTGAGAACCGTAATTTGCTGTTTGATGCTTGCCGCCGCAGGCTACTACGTCATCCTTAAGCTCACGCATATGGATGCGTCATTGTTTTTTGCTGCGCTTGTCGGCTTGGGAGTTGGCTTGGGCCTGGTCATCAACACCGCCTTTTTCACGGGCTTACGATTTTCTCCGGTGCAACGGATTGCCCGAGCATCCTGTCAGGGCCACGCCACCAACATCATTACCGGCCTGGCGGTGGGAATGAAATCCACGGCACTGCCGGCACTGCTGGTCGCTCTCGGCATTATTACCGCTCACCAACTGGCAGGTATCTACGGCATCGCTATCGCAACCACTGCTCTACTGGCGCTAACACCCAGTGTTATCAGCATCGATGCTTATGGCCCCGTGGCCGATAATGCCGGGGGCATCGTAGAGATGGCGGGATTGTCTGAGGAAGTGAGAGACGCCACCGATGCCCTGGATGCCGCGGGCAATATGACCAAAGCCTTGACGAAAGCCTTCGCCATCGGTTCAGCGGGGCTTTCCGCGCTTGCGCTATTTGCCGCCTACCGTTTGGAATTTGGGACTGCGGGGAAATTGTTGAATTTTTCCTTGGAGGACCCATTCGTACTGGGCGGCATTTTCTGCGGCGCCCTACTGCCGTTTTTGTTCAGCGGCATGGCCCTGGATGCCGTGGGCAAAGCGGCGGGCCGGATTGTGGAGGAAGTCCGGCGACAATTTCAGGAAAATCCCGCCATTCTGGCCGGAACCGCCCTCCCGGATTACGCCCGGGCGGTTGCCATGCTTACCCGCTCCTCCATTCTCAGTATGATCTTGCCCGGTTCCTTACCGGTTGCGGCGCCGATCTTGGCCGCCCTGGCCGTCCCGTGGACACCGCCCGGCAGCATGGCGCTGTTGGTGGGCGGGATGTTAATGGGGGCTATTGCCACTGGGTTATTATTGGCCCTGGCGATGGGTACCGGCGGCGGCGCTTGGGATAACGCCAAAAAATACATCGAGGCCGGCCACTACGGCGGCAAGGGTTCTCCCGCCCACCACGCCGCTGTAACAGGGGACACAGTAGGCGACCCTTACAAAGATACCGCCGGCCCCGCCATCAATCCGATGACAAAGGTATTGAGCCTAACGGCATTGCTACTGGTGCCATTTCTAAGCTGATCGGTGACAATTACTCTTTGGAAGTTGAATTTGTCAAAATCATGATGGCAAATCCTAAGCAAGTATTTCCCCTCCCGACAAAGTCTGATTTTCTTCCCCCTGCATCTTAGCCGGATGTTTGAGGGTCGTCATCATGGCCGACAGTGCCCGGTCCATAAGCGGGACTTTGCCTTCAATCACCTTGGCGCGGCCATTGCGCAGTTCCGCCGCCAATCCGTGCAGGGTATGCTCGGCCACCTTCATTCCCCGGCGATTGACAAACACGCGAATTCCGGTAACCTTGCTTTTCCACGACAACTTGGCCCGGATGCTTTTTCCCTTGGGGTCGATCAGTTCCAGCCAGTCACCCATTTCTAGCGATTTGGCCCTCTCAAAAAATTCATCCCCTTGTTCTTCATCCTCGTTGGTCATAAGAATGATTTCTTCTTCCAGATCTTCCTCCTTGATGTCGGTTAAATCCCCCACTTCCAAATCATCCACTTCCGGCAAATTGGCGGCAATGGCTTTTAATTCCCGATCCAATGCCGGATCCAATACATCGCCGTGGTTATTACCCTTGAGACAACTATGATGATGAAGCTTCAACTCTTTGAAAAAAATAGCAATTTGTTTTGGGTCAAAGGAGATATTTTCCAATTCCCGATGAACGGCGCGGAGCATCCCTGGAATACATTTGATAATGCGCTTTCTTTCCTTCTCATTGGCGGGAGGAACTAAGCTATGGATCAATGTATCGGTCAACTGGAGCTTTTGCCGCCAGGCTTTGGGCTCTTTGTCCTTACGCAAACAGGCTAGCAGCAACACGTCCTTCCAGGTGGCATTCAAAAAGCGTTTGATCCTTGGTGGAATTTCCTTATCTTGCAGGCGCTTGCCCAATTCCGAAGCCACCTCGTGCTTGGCCAGCAAAAGATGCTCCTTGCTTTGGGTGGCCTGGCGGGCCCGGCTTTCCATTATAGTGCTGCGGCGGCCTTCTTGCTCCATGAACTGAGAAAACTCTTGTAACAAATCACTAAAAAAATCCACATTTTGATCGAATTCGTTGAGAATCCGCTCCACAACGGAATTGATCTGCTGATAAACAGGATTGTGCGTAAGGTCTTCGTCTCCGGACAAGCCAATTCCCGCGTGAGCCAGCTGATTCAATAGTTGGCGGGCAGGATGACTTTTCTTGGCAAAAAACGCCTTATCGAGAATCGCCACTTTAACAATGGGAATTTGCAGTCGGCCGAGTATGACTTTTACCGGATCAGGTAAATTGCGATCTTCGAGGATGAAATCAAAAATCATTCCAATCATATCGATGATATCTTCATCCATCTGAGCCAGAGTCCGACGCTCACGGCTGTTTTGACTGAGGCGCTCGGCAATCACCAGTTTGAGATTGGCGTCCTCGCCGTTTTTCAAAGCCTCGGTGAATCTGGCGCTAAACTCAGGATCTTGCAAAGCAGATAATGCACCCACCACCTCTTTGCTATCGCTGACAATGACCCCGGGTTGGCCAGCACTGGCGGCAAGAGGTGTAAGACCTGTTTCGCTGCGCCAGGCGGACAGCAAGGTTTGCATGGCCTGTAAGGCCTGGGTATATGCCACATTGTCGGGATTGAAGGCTTCTTTGTTGCCTTCACGCTCCCTATCGGCCAAAGCAGAAGCGCTTTTTTTAATCTTTTTCGCAATTTCTGGCAGGACACCGTGTTTGACCAGAGAGGCATTCAATTCGTCATAAACAACGCCCAAGCTGCCAATGACTTCCCGCTCAAAGAGTTTGAACAAAAGTAATTTGACTTTGAGCTCTAATGTCAAAGGACGCAGCACGTCAGCAAAAGCATGCCCCAAGCGGTAAGGGCCTACCGGATTCTCTTCGTTTCCCACTTCGCTCCGCCCCAAAAGCTTGGCAAATCGTTTGTTGAGAACGTATAGATCCCGATGGTAAAGATTGACCCCCTTATTAATGAGAGTGTTGATGGCCAGATCCTCTTCCAGATCCTCATTTTCAACCAGGGAGAAGTCCTCCTCATCTAAAGCCAGGGGCTTTTCCGAAGCGGCGGCTACCGGACGGATTTTGGGATTCCAGAAGTCATCGAAGACCCTCAACACCGCGTTCATATAGCCGCGCTCAATCGCCTCCCGTTCCTTGCGGATATAGCGCATGGCTTCGAAATACAGCTCTTGCATTGTGCTACTGACGGCCTTATCCGAAAATGTGAACAACTCATCGTCCACTTTTTCGAAGAAACGGACTACGATAGGTTTGAATTCCTTGGTTAATTTCAGGCGGCATTCGCCAATGATGAGCCCTTTATTAGCAGGTGGATTTTGGGTTGATGTTGAATTTTCAGCCGTATGGATGTTGACAACTTTACTTTCGGAAATCATAACTCTCGCTCCAGGAAGCCTTGCGCTTGCCATCGTTTCAAAAACGTTGACTTTAATCTTAATCCATGTAAGAGAAGTCTTGCCGTGAACCGGGTCGCAAATCCTGACAAATCTCGTATTGAAGTGACAAAATGAGAAACAAACTGACCATTACCCAAGGCTGGCTCGATAATATAAGGCAAGTCAGGTCACCGAACTGTGACTTACGTCCCAGCAATGAAATCTCACTTTTGGTACTTCATTGCATCAGCCTGCCGCCACAGCAATTTGGCGGAGCCTATATCGAGCGCCTGTTTACAAACTCGTTGTCTCCCGATGAACATCCTTATTTTCGGGAAATTTATCATCTACGGGTATCCGCCCACCTTTTAATCGATCGGCAAGGTACCCTGACCCAATTTGTGCCGTTTCACATGCGGGCCTGGCACGCGGGCGTCTCTTGCTTTCAGGGCCGGGAGTGCTGCAATGACTTTTCCATCGGCATCGAGCTGGAAGGCACCGAAACCACCCCTTACACCGACGGGCAATACCAAAGCTTGACTCAGGTAACTCAAACCTTGATCGAACATTATCCGGGCCTTAGCCCGCAAACCATTACCGGCCACAGCGATATCGCCCCGCAGCGCAAAACTGACCCCGGCTCCGCCTTTGACTGGGTAAGATACTTGCAATCCTTACAATAACCGGAGCACGGCAGTTGTCCTTATCACTCCTTGTCAAAGCCATACTTACCCATGTCCTGGAACGGCTAACCCTCCCCCCAGGCGGACCCATTGTTTTGCTGATGCTGGGATTGATTCTCTGGCGCTGGAAGGCAATCAGCACCGTCACCTGGATAGCCATGGCCCTGCTTTATCTGTCCACCATCCCCGCCACCACCAGAATGTTATGGGCTTTAATGGCTATTCCGCCGCCGCTTGACCCAGACACAATTGAGGCACAGGCCATTGTCATCCTTGGCGCCACCCGTTATTCCCGCGCGCCTGAGTATGGCGGCCGGGATACCATGTCGGGGCTGGGACTGGAACGCCTGCGTTACGGGGCCTGGTTGCAGAAAAAAACCGGTTTCCCCATTCTGGTTTCGGGACGGGGGTTCCGCGCGCCGGGAGAACGCTCGGAAGCGCAGATCATGCAAGGGATTTTAGAGGAAGAATTCGGCGCCAAGGTCGCCTGGCGGGAAGAAAACAGCGTCAATACTTATGAAAACGCCCGCTACAGCGCCAGGATTTTGAAAAACAACGGCATTCAGCACATCCTGCTTGTCACCCACGCCTACCACATGCCCCGGGCGAAGGAAGCCTTCCAGGCAACGGGATTGGAAGTCACTCCCGCCGCCACAGTGTACTTTTGCACCTACCCGGAGGAATTTGCAATCTTCAACTGGCTGCCGGAAAACCGGGCGCTATACCGCAACCGGTTGCTGTTACATGAAATGGTGGGACGATGGTGGTACCGAATGAGGTATTATTCAGCCCAGACTTGATGCCAAATTCGAATATTGGCTGGCTGCCGAGGCATTTCGAGCCTGGAGAAAACCGGCAAATTCATCGGCAACCACCGGCTTGCTGAAATAATATCCCTGAAAAACATCACAACCGTATTCTTTCAGCAAGGCAAGCTGAGACGCATCCTCGACCCCTTCGGCAATCACCTCGTACCCCAAGGTATGTGCCATATCGATAATGGATTTGACCAACGCGGCATCCGAGGGATCACTGGTGATATTTTTCACAAATGCACGGTCGATTTTCAGCACGTCAATGGGAAAATGGCGAAGCCGGGACAAGGAGGAATGACCCGTTCCAAAATCGTCGATAGCGATTTTAAATCCGGATTCCGATAAGGCGCGAAGACGGTCTATAGCGTGATCCGAATAGGTAGCCATGTCAGATTCGGTAATTTCCAGCTCTATGGAACAAGGCTCCACACCGCTCTCCCGGCAGGCCCGGGTAAATTCTTCTACCACGCTTTCCGACAAAATCTGATGGGGTGACACATTCACCGCCAGCCGGTATCCACACTCATCCCCGCTCAACCCAGCTTGACGCCAGCGGCGGATTTGCGATAAAGCCTCTTGAAACACCCAGCGGCCGATTTCCATAATCATGCCCCGTTCCTCGGCAATTTGGATAAAAATATCCGGCGGGATAACACCATGTTCTTTGTTGTTCCAGCGCAGCAATACCTCGGCACCAATCAGCTGGTCCTGGTGGTTTAACTGGGGTTGAAAAACCAGGTAAAGCTCATTGTTCGGAATCGCCCGCGCCAAAGCCAATCCCAAATCCCTGCGAAAGGCAACTTGGTTTTCCAGCGTCTGAGAATAAAATTCAAACCCACCTGAAGATTGTGTGCTGCAGTTGCCTAACGCAATGGAGGAACGTTCAAGAAGCGTCTCTGCATCTACTGTCTGGCCGTTGCCCCAAGCGACACCCATCATGTTTTCAAGCTTCAATTCATGTTGTTCAAAGAGAAAAGCAGGCGCCAATCTTGCCTTCACATCAGAAACCAGGCGCTTTGCGAAAGATTCCACGGTTTCGGTTTCACTCTCAAAAAGCACTCCGATCACAAATTTGCTCATGCCAGTGCGGGCTTTCACGCCCCCGGTAACGGCGCCACTAATCCGCAAGGCCGTTTCCTGTAGGATTGCATCACTCACCCGTCTCCCCAACCCGGAATTGATCTCATGAAAATAGGGTAGATCCAGGCTCAACACGATTACCTGGCTATCATTGTGCTTGGATTGAGTGAGTAACTCAGACACCTTTTCATGCAACAAGGCTTCATTGCCCAACCCAGTAAGCGCATCATAGTAAGCAAGGAAATGAATTTTTTCTTCCGCGACTTTGATGGGCATCAAATCAATATAAAAAGCCACAAAACGGCTTACTTCATTTTGCGAATCCCGTAAAGCCAGTATCGTCAACCACTCAGGGTGAATGAGGCCATTTTTTCGCCGATTCCAAATCTCTCCCTGCCAAAACCCTTCTTCACGAAGCTGACGCGCCATTTCTTCATAGAATTCAGGTCCATGCCTGCCGGAACGCAAAAGGCTGGGAGTTTTACCAATGACTTCGTGAAGACGGTAGCCCGTGTTTTGTTCAAAAGCCTGATTGATCCAAAGTATTTTCATATTTTGATCAGTGATCAAAATATTCAAAGGACTGCGCGATAGAATCAAATCGCTCAGGCGTTTTTCTTCCTGGGTTTGGACCGAGTGGATTATCAGCGCCATGATACTGGCGAAGTTATGAAGAACGGCAACCTCCTCTTCACTTTCCAGATGCCCCACATCTACGTAGAGCACCAACACCCCCAATAAGCTCTCCCCCCATTTGAGGGGCACCACATAATGACCGTGGTCCTGCATTCCATCAAAACTGATTTCGTGACGGTGGTCGACACAAGACACATGCAGAAGTTTTCCCGACCGCGCCACCCGCCCGCATAAACAATGGCCATAATTCACGATGGCGCAAGAATTTTGTATCGCGGGGGACAAGTTGATATGGGTAATCATTTCTAACCGCTGATGCACTGGATCAGCAATAAAAACTCCCCCCGCATCGGTACCCAGCCATGGAAGTTCAAGAATTGTCTCTAAGATACTGCGGAGAATCTGGCTCAAATCCGAATGATCGGAAGCATCCATTCGGGCAATGGCTTTACTGAGCTGCTTTTCCATTGTCGATGCTGGATAAATTAGCTATGAAATGATTCAGCGGAGTCGCTCCCTCCCCTAATCCAGGATTAAGCATGGGCAAAATTTTCCGTCGTCTATACAATTACTTATAAAATATAGACGTTAATCTGAATTAAGCTAAAAAAGGCAACTACTCGACCCTGCCGGAAGAAGGTCCCAGGGTGGTCTGTGGAGAAAGTGTCTTCCCGATTCTTATTCCGGTTCATCCAACAACTCAGGCCGGCTGGCCTGTTGTTCGCCGTCAATTTCAATCACATAATCAAAACCATCTTCCCCGAAACGCTCCTGTAATCTTTGCAGCACATAGCGGACGGTTTTCATATCGTCGTTGGGGCCTTGAATGTAGCATGGCTTGCCTTCGCGCCCGTATTCAAATTCGGTCTCGCAACTGGCGGCATCGGCATCGCCAAATAGTTTTTCCGCCCGCCAGTAGTCATCGGCAGGTTCAAATCCCAGGCTTTCGGCATAGGCCTGCGCGCCTTGTAAAAGTTTTCTGGCGCAGCAGGGATCGACTTCCCTGATGGCCTGGTCTTCATCGGTTTTGGTCAGTAAAGGTTTGAGTTTGGAAATGTAATCGGCCTTTTTCATGACGGTAAAAAAAGCTTCCTTGACTCCCAGACAATAAATATCCACCACAAAGGCGCTGACTGCCACTTCGGCATAGGGGGTCTCCCGGGCCAATAAGACGCTGCCCATCCCCACCTTTTGCAAACTGTCACCCATTAAACATTCCATAATGGGGTATTCCAGATACTTCTCCGGCCGCAGGCCCTTGACTTGCCCCTTGTTCCTGGAAGTCACTTTCTGCTTGCGCTTTTGCGCCTTGCGTTGCAGTTTTTTTTGTCGTTTTTTCGCGTCAACCGCCATGTTTACCCTCTTCTCCAATCAAATGTTCGCGCCGCCTGAAACCATCCCAAAGTAGCAGGATAACCCCTATGGTTATGGCCGAATCGGCGACGTTAAAAGCAGGCCAGTGCCAATTTTGAATATAAAAATCCAGAAAATCAATGACATAACCGTAAGCCGCGCGGTCAATGAAATTTCCCAGCGCGCCCCCCAATACCAGGGACAATCCCGCGGCGGTGAGGACTTCGTCATCCTTCAAACGCCACATCCAAACCAGGATAGCCATGCTGGCCACCACCGCCAGTCCCAAAAAAAACCACCGCTGCCAACCCCCCGCACCGGCCAGAAAACTGAATGCCGCTCCGGTGTTTCGAACATAGGTCAGGTTAAAAAACGGCCACACGGGAATGGATTCGTGTAGCCGTAATGTGGATACCACCCACCACTTGGTGAGCTGGTCGAGCACAATCACAGCCACGGACAAACCCAACCATTTTACGTGCCTACATTTCATGGGGTTTCACCGCAGAGACGCAGAGGGCGCAGAGTTTTTAATGTGATATCTGCAAAGGTATTCATTTTGAAAAGTATTTTAGTTTATTTGATGCAACAAAGGGCGTTCCGGTTTTCCTTCCGAGGGACGCCATGAACCCATCCATGGGGGCTTGATGGCGGCCATCCAGGCCGCCAACACCCTCGGAAGGAAAACCGGAACGCCCCGGTTAGGCAGCTTTTCTGCTGCAATGCTCCATAAAATGATGGAATCAATTTCTGCGCTCTCTGCGTCTCTGCGGTGAATATAAAGAATCAAGCATACCGCCGGACTTCCCCAGGCCCTTCCACATTTTCCACGCAACGTCCACATAATTGCGGGTGTTGTGGATTCGAGCCCACATCCGCCCGCCGATGCCAGCAGCGGACGCACTTTTCATGGCTGGAAGGTTCTACCAGAATTTTCAGCCCTTCCAATTCCAGTGCTGACTCGGCACCTGAAGGGACCTGTTCCAGTGGCATCAGCTTGGCTTCGGAGGTAATCAGGACGAAGCGTAATTCGTCTTCCAGTCTCTGAAGCAGATCATAGAGAGAACTCCCGCAGTACAAGGTGACTTCCGCATCCAGGGAAGATCCAATCCCCCCCCGCTCGCGCAGTTTTTCCAATTCCCGCGAGACTTCTTCCCGCACCGCCATCACCTGTTCCCAAAACTTGCGGTTCATCGAGCTGGTTTCTGGCAATGGTTGCAGGCCCCGATACCATTCGGTCAAAAATACGGATTCGGCCCGCTCCCCTGGCATGAATTCCCAAATCTCATCGGCGGTAAAACTCAAAATCGGCGCCAGCCAGCGCACCAAACCTTCTGCGATATGGTACATGGCGGTCTGGGCGGAACGGCGCGCCAGGCTGTCAGTCTGGCAGGTGTATTGGCGATCCTTGATCACATCCAGATAAAAGCTGCCCATATCCACGGCGCAGAAATGATGCACCTTTTGATAAACCTGGTGGAATTGAAATTTTTCGTAGGCTTCAATCACTTCCTGTTGCAACAGCCAGGCCCGATCCACCGCCCATTGATCCAGGGGCAACATATTTTCATGGGGAATGGCATGACTGGCCGGATCGAAGCCGGTCATATTGGCCAAAAGATAGCGGGCGGTATTGCGCAAACGCCGGTATACGTCCGACGTGCGCTTGAGGATTTCATCGGAGACCGCCATTTCCCCCCGGTAGTCGGTGGCCGACACCCAAAGCCGGAGTACATCGGCGCCCAACCGGTCCATGACCTGTTGGGGCGCGACCACGTTACCGCGGGACTTGGACATCTTGTAGCCCTTTTCGTCCACGGTGAACCCGTGAGTCAGTACCGCCCGATAGGGGGCGCAGTCGTTCATCGCCACTGAGGTCAACAGGGATGATTGGAACCAGCCCCGGTGCTGGTCGGAACCTTCCAAATACAAATCAGCGGGAAAGTCCAGTTCTTCGCGGCGACGCAGCACACACTCGTGGGTGACGCCGGAATCGAACCAAACGTCGAGAATATCGTTGATCTTGTCGTACTGCTCTGCTTCCTCGCCCAGAATTTCCGCCGGATCTAATTCGAACCAGGCATCGATGCCTTGTTCGTCCATGCGCTGGGCGACCTGTTCGATAATTTCCACCGTCTTCGGGTGCAGCTCGCCAGTTTCCTTGTGCACGAATACTGCAATCGGCACCCCCCAATTACGCTGGCGGGAAATACACCAATCGGGACGGTTTTCCACCATGGCCTCGATGCGGGCTTGCCCCCAATCGGGAATCCACTGGACTTTCTCGATTTCCTCCAGGGCGCGCTGGCGCAGGCCCTTGTCATCCATGGAAATGAACCACTGGGGGGTGGCGCGGAAGATGATCGGCGTCTTATGACGCCAGCAATGGGGGTAGCTGTGCTCGATGACTTCTTCGTGAATCAGCGCCCCATGTTCCTTGAGCACTTCAATCACATGGTCGTTGGCGGTGAACACGTGTTCGCCGGCAAAATATTCAGTGCTCGGCAGAAAACAGCCGTTGCTGTCCACCGGATTTTCCACTGGCAAGCCATATTGCTGGCCCACCACGTAGTCATCCTGACCGTGACCTGGCGCGGTATGAACGGCGCCGGTGCCTGCTTCCAGGGTCACATGCTCTCCCAAAATAATGGGCACCTGGCGCTGATAAAAAGGATGTTGAAGCCTCACCCCTTCCAGATCCTTGCCCCGGCAGTAGGCAATTACCCGGTAATTCTCGATGCCATAGCGATCCATGACATCTTTCAGCAGACCTTCGGCAATCAACAGCCGTTCGGGGCCTTGCTCTGTCCGGCACTGAACGAGCGCATATTCCAGTTCCGGGTGCAACGCAACCGCCTGGTTGGCGGGCAGGGTCCAGGGAGTGGTGGTCCAGATCACCACCGATACAGGCCCTTCACCTTCGTGATCGGGCACATGATGACAACGGGACAGAAAATCCTGCTCGTCCACTACTTTGAAACGCACGTCAATGGCGGGCGAGCGTTTGTTTTCGTATTCCACCTCGGCTTCCGCCAAGGCAGAACCGCAATCGGTGCACCAGTACACCGGTTTGGCACCGCGGCTCAAGTGGCCATTGGCGACAATCTTGCCGAATGACCGCAGAATATCCGCCTCAAACCTGGGTGCCATGGTGAGATAGGGGTGCTCCCAGTCGGCCACGCCCCCCAAGCGGATAAAATCCTTGCGTTGCAATTCCACCTGGGACTGGGCGTACTGGCGGCATGCCTTGCGGAATTCCGTGGGAGTCACTTTAACCCCTGCCTTGCCCACTTTCTTTTCCACCATCAATTCAATGGGTAAACCGTGGCAATCCCAGCCCGGTACGTAAGGCGCATCGAAACCGCTCAAGGCCTTGGCTTTGACAATAAAGTCCTTGAGAATCTTGTTGACCGCGTGGCCAATGTGAATCATGCCATTGGCGTAGGGTGGGCCATCGTGGAGGACAAATTTGGGCCTGCCGGCAAAGACTTCCCGGATTTTTTGATAGAGGCCCATGGCCTGCCAGCGTTTTAACCTTTCCGGCTCGCGCTTGGCCAAGTTGCCGCGCATGGGAAAATCGGTTTTGGGTAAATTCAGGGTTTGTTTGTAATCCATTGGTTTTCCTGAGATTGCAATAAATTCCGGGCCTTGGCCACGTCGTTTTCAATTTGTTTTCGCAGCGCCTCCAGGGAAGGAAAGCGCATTTCCTCCCGGATTTTATGGTGAAAGAACACTTCCACCATCCGGCCGTAGATGTCACCATCGAAATCAAACAAATGCACTTCTAAAAGCACCTTTTGATTACCTTCCACCGTCGGCCGGATGCCTACATTGGCCACCCCAGGCCAAGGCTTATCATTCACGCCACTGACGGTCACGGCAAATACGCCGGAAATCGGGCTTTTCTTCCGCGACAGATTAATATTGGCGGTGGGAAATCCCAAATCCCGGCCCCGCTGGGCCCCGGAAACCACTCTGCCACAGAACGAATAAGGTCGCCCCAGCAGGGTTTCCGCCAGCCTCAAATCCCCCTGCTCCAGCGCCCGGCGGATGGCCGTGCTGCTGACACGAATGCCATTGAGTTCAAAGGTTGGCGTTGATACCACATCGAAGCCGTTGCGCGCCCCCACCTGCTGCAGAAGATGAAAATCGCCTTCCCTTCCCCGGCCAAAATGAAAATCATCCCCCACCACCAGATGCTTGACGCCCAATTTGTCCAACAACACCTGGTTGATGAATTCCAGCGCCGACAACGAGGCCAGCGACCGGTCAAATTTCAGCGGCATCACCCAGTCCACCGGCAATTCCTTGAGCCGCGCCAGCTTTTCCCGCAACCGGGTCAGCCGCGCAGGTGCCTTGTCTCCAAGAAAATATTCCAGGGGCTGGGGCTCGAATAATACCACGGTTACTGGCAGCCCCAAGCGTTTGCCCTTACTGGCCAAGGCTTCGATCACATGGCGATGGCCAAGATGCACACCGTCAAAATTGCCGATGGTGGCAACTGTACCGTTCAATTGAGGGTAACGCCGGGGCTTGATTAAACGCATACTGCCCATTTCATTCATGAAACGGGCATTTTAGCAAAATGAATAGCTTACTGACGCGGAACTGTTAGATCAATTTCCATGCCGTTATTAAATTTTACTTTCACCCCATCAGCGCGGTCAGGAAAAATCAGGGAAAGGGAACGATCATCCCCTATTATGCGGCAGCCTATGGTTTCTCCAGCTTGCAAGGGAAGAACCTGGGTTTGATTTTCCTCCCCCCTAAGGGAAGGTTTGAGCACCATTAGAAATTTATCTCGCTCCTGAGGTTGCGGAGGGGTGATTTCCACCCGCCAACGGCCAGGCTCTGGTGGATTTTTTGGGGATTTCCTGACAGTTTCCCAAACAGCGCCGTTCTCATCGTAATTGATCCCATCCACCCAAAATTCATAGCCTTCACCACCTATGGGCTCCAAACGAGCTTTTTTGGGAAACAACACCTCCACGGCCATTTGCCCTCCCCGCCGAAATTGCTTTGGATTGGCCATGACATCGACAGTAAAGCCCGAAGCGGTTAAAAGAGGCATTTGGATGGTATGAACCAAAGAACGCTTGATAAAAGAAGCATTGGTTGAAGTAATGTCATCATAGATAACGACAACATCTGCCCGGCGATCATAAAGGAAAGTTCTCCAGTAACGCTTGACCCGGCAGGTCCGGTTATAAAAATCACCCCGCCCACAATTGGCATTAGTATAGGCGGGCGTCAGTTCCGCCACCGCAACCACCAAATCATTGCCCGCATAATACCGGGCTATATGGCCGGTATGATAGGTTTGCCTTTGATTCAACCAGTCTATCACATCCAGGGGCGCCCGCTTTCCCCATCCCGAACCTACTCGCCTTTGACCCCCGTCGTTTGCAATTGGCCGGGGCGGCTTTTTATTCTTCTCTGGCATGGGCGCCGTATCTTCAGGATCAGTCACTGTAATGACATTATGCGCAATGGTTTGATAGGTATAGTTCATATGGTGATCAGATCCATAGCCTGGGCCATACAACCCACTGTCTATGGCCAAAGGTCCACCTTTATATAAAGTAAACGCTCCCTGGTCCAAGTGGCTATGGGACCAAAAATTATCTCCCGCCTTGAAAGTGACATAAGTTGCATCATCAGTCCAATCGCTGCGGGCAATCACCATGCCGATTCCGTCAAAATGCTTTTGCAGGGGCAGCCGGTGAATGGCATCAGGATCGCATAAACTTTCATCAGGCAACGGTCCCCAAGGCCAGGCTGATGAGTGAAAAAAAGGCTTGCAGCCAAAAAAACTATAGGCCGCTTTGTGACGATATTCGATAGCCAGGGCATACCTCTCTGGCACCCATCTGTCGAAAAATCTGGCATCTCCCCAACGCATGTGAGTATGGTCTGGGCGAAGGCGGTAGATCAAAAAATCCAAAAATCCGCGAATGCCGCGGTTAGCGCGCAATAAATCTTCGCCCGTCGCACTACGCCACATAGCGGGAACGCTGTAAATCGCCTTGCCAATGCCAATCCCTACATATTCACCCCCTTCGTGCCAACCGCCATTGTTGCCCATCACTTGACGCCAAACGGGCAATACCCGGTTTTTCCAAAAATCATAACTAAATGCCAGACACTGCTTCCCTTCGGGATGATCTCCATAAAGTACAAGGGAAACCGCCATCAAGGCCTGGAAGGTGCTGTTATACAAATAAACATTGTAGGGAGACAATGCATTATCACGGATGCGCTGGATCAAATACCGGCATCCTTCGGCTAATTTTTCCTGCAGTTTTGCCCGTTGTATTGGGGAAAACCGCAAATAAAGCCAATCGTATAGCATCGCCATGGGCATGGCCTGAATATGCCCCCGCCAGGAGTATTTCATCGCGGTCAATCTTTGGGTCAACACCTCAAAATCAATATTTGAGGGTTCGATTAAGCCCATCATGGCGATCGCATTAAAATCACCGCTGCCATGCTTCGCTTTTTTCTTGAGGGATTGTAAATAATGGGGATCGTGCCTTTGAAGTGCTATCCATTCCGCCGGTGAAGGGGCTGGCAGCCTAGGATGGATATAGTCAAAGCCGGGTAAGGGAGGCAGTGTTAATTGCTTGGGATCAGGGTATTTCGCGCTCTCATAGCTAGGCGAGTCAGTAGCCTTTTGAGAAAGAAGAAAAACGGTGCCCGCCATACTGCCACCAGCCAATGCTATCCAGAGCCAGATTTGACTAGGCACGGAAACGGCAGTTGAGTTCGCTGGCTGCTGATAAGCTACTTCCGGCCGGCGTTTGACCCAAAACCACGCAAACCACCAAGCACCCACCGCCATAAAAACATCGGTAATATCCGGATAGCGGCCCGGTACAAATTGCTGTTGCCACTCAATAAAAAATTCCAGCGCAAACAACGCGATTGCGCCAATCACTATAAAAAAGCCATGCTTTCTTTCCTGAGTGGACGACAAGAGAAAAAATGCCATCGCCATCGCTGGCCATACCGATAAAAGCAGATCAATCAAACCGGAAATGCCGTTTTGTTGGCCAGCAAAGGGAATCCAATTAAAAGCGTGGAGGACTGGCAAACTATCATCCTTGCCTTCAAACAGACCATGGATTACTTCAGCAGCGGCGAGCATGGCAATTGCCAAAAAACAGCCACCCCTGGAACGGGATAGTGGACGGATTAACAGCAAAAGCACACTGGCAAGACCTAACCCTACCAAAGATTCCCCACTCAATTGCCGCTCCACAACCACGATCTTGGCTAGTAAAACAGCAGCCACCAAAACCACAAAAAGA
This sequence comes from Methylothermaceae bacteria B42, assembly GCA_001566965.1. Lineage (NCBI taxonomy): Bacteria > Pseudomonadati > Pseudomonadota > Gammaproteobacteria > Methylococcales > Methylothermaceae > Methylothermaceae bacteria B42. Next base: position 117,361 of record LSNW01000006.1, read on the forward strand.
CGGAAAAACGACACGTCAGGTTTGACAATGCGGGATAGTAACAATCCCAGCACAGTCAAATTGAAGACGTATGCGGCGACCTTGTATCCATCCAAAACCTTGGGATTGTGTAGCGCCCGCCAAACTGGTTTCACGCCATCCTTAAGATTTCCAAGGTCCAGGGAAGGCACTAAAGGCATCAATTCCGACAACATCCAGAAGCCGAAAATCAGTAATCCCAAATCTGCCAGGGCGCCAGCGAGAAAATACTGCTGGCGCTTGGCGATTAGCCACCTGCCCACAGGCAGCGTTCGGATGACAACCGCCAGCAAGGCGCCAGTGGCTGTTCCCAAGGTGTTCAGAAGAATATCGCTAAAAGAGGTAACCCGAGCCGGAAGGTAAAGTTGGATATATTCCAAGCCAATACTTAGACTCGCTCCAAAAAAGACAGTAACCATGAAAGCCAAAACCGGCTTCAATCGAGAACTCAGACAGCCAAATAACAGCCACCCCAACGGAATATAAACCAACCAATTGATAATGATATCGGCTTTGGAAAGAGCGCGGTCCGCCTGTTCCCAGTCGAATAACTGCCCCCTATCCACTGGGGTATCCCAAGGCAGGTGTTCTAGTGGAAATAAAGTACCATAGACCACCAGCGCCACGTAAAGCGCTACCAGCAACCCGCAACCAGCAAAATGACGTCTATGTTCCATTTTATTTACCGTGTTCTAGTCATCATCAATTGCCTTGGCCGCAACCCTGTCACCAATAAACATCCCCCATAAACCAAAGCGCCGAGCCCTATCCATAGCCCTAGCTGCAGCATGCGTTGTTGCAAGCGCCAGGTTTCCCATTCAAGATGCCAGGTGCCGTAATATAGCACCGCACCCATGGCGGCGTTGGCCAGCAAAATTCTTAACAGAAACAGCCACCAACCTTTACTGGGTTGATAAACCTTTTCCTTGCGCAAGCGCCTGAGCAATAGTCCTCCGTTGACACATGCCGCCAAGGAAGTTGCCAGCGCCAATCCGGCGTGGGCCAGATACCAGATCAAACTCAGATTCAAAATCAAATTCACGATCATGGCGACCACGCCGAATCGCACTGGGGTTTTGGTGTCCTGGCGGGAGGTGAAGCCTGGCACCAGGATTTTGACCATGATGAAGCCAATCAGTCCCATCGAATAGGCCATCAGGCTCATACTGGCCATATGCACGTCGTGCGCGGTAAAGGCGTGGTATTGAAACAAGGCGCTGAGAATCGGCCGCGCCAGGAGCGCCAGCCCCACCGCCGCCGGCAGGCCTATCAGCGCCACCCAGCGCAAGGCCCAATCGATGGCATGGGAGAAGGAGGCCCGCCGGCCCGCGGCCCAATCCTTGGATAAATTCGGCAAAATCACCGTCGCCAGGGCGATGCCAAATACGCCCAAAGGGAATTCCACGAGTCGGTCGGAATAGTAGAGCCAGGAGATACTCCCGTGGGGCAAGAACGAAGCCAGTAACGTATCAATCAAGAGGTTAATCTGGGTAATCGACACGCCGAACAATGCCGGGAGCATCAATTTCAATATTTTCCGCACGCCGGGGTCGTGAAAACCATAGCGCAGCCGGGGCAAAAGCTTCATCCGCCAGAGGGCGGGGAACTGAAACAGCAATTGCACCGCCCCCGCCGCAAACACGCCCCAGGCCAATCCCATGATGGGCTCCGGCAACCGGGGCGCCAGCCAGAAAGCCGCGGAAATCAGACACAGATTGAGCAACACCGGGGTGAAAGCCGGCACCGCAAAACGGTTAAACGTATTCAAAATCCCGCCGGCCAAAGCTGTGGATGCGATAAAGAACAAATAGGGAAAGGTAATCCGCAGCATATTTACCGCCAGCTCGTACTGCCCGTCCGCCCAGACGAAGCCTGGCGCAAACATCATGATGATCCAGGGAGCGCCAATCACGCCTAAAATCGTCACCAGCATCAGCACCAAGGCCAGGGAACCGGCGGTACGATCCAGAAATTCTTTCAGCTTTTCGCGGCCGCATTTCTCTTTGTATTCGGCCATGACCGGAACAAACGCCTGGGAAAAAGCACCTTCGGCGAACAAACGGCGCATGAAATTGGGGATCTTGAAGGCGACGAAAAAAGCATCGGTGGAACTATCCGCCCCAAAAAGCAAGGCGATGACCATATCGCGGATGAATCCCAATATCCGGGAAAGCAGGGTCCATACCCCCACAACGGCGGTGGATTTGAAAAGTTGACGACTCAAGGCGGGAATTTAACTCAAAATGTAAGAGAGTATACGGCTTGAAAAAGTGAAAAAACACCCCATCCTGACTGTAAAGCGCTGAATCATTCATCCATGAATTCTCAGCGTACAAAATTAATCGCTTCAAGCGATTGATTTTGATGGTACACAGCCTTGCACCACGGGAATCTCTGAATAAATCAGAGATTCCTTTGTTACACTTGTTTGTTTATGCCCCAGAATCCAAGGAATTTCCCATGCCAGTCAGCGCAGAACACGACGATACCGAACAACATTTACTTACCCTTCACCAAGATCTGGAAACCGGCAAACTGGCCGAGGTCAAGCAGCTTCTCCACGCCTTGACCCCTGCCGAAATCGCCGATCTTTTGGAAGCATTAAAACCCAAAGACCGCTTGGTGATTTGGCGAATGTTGCCTCCGGAAGTCGCCGGGGAAGTGCTGGTGGAGCTGAACGAAGAAGTTCGCGCTGGCCTGATCAAAGCAATTGAAACCACCGACTCGGAAGATCTGGTGGAAGCTGCCGGTACCCTAGACCCTGACGATCTAGCGGACATTGTCGAGGATCTGCCCGAAAAAATCCGGCAACAAGTCGTGCAAGCCCTCAGCCAACATGACCGCGGCCGCTTGGAAAAGGTGCTTGCCTATCCGGAAGATACCGCCGGCAACCTCATGCACACCGACACCATTACCGTGCGGCCAGATGTGACTTTGGATGTGGTGTTGCGTTATTTGCGCCTGCGCGGGGAAATGCCGGACTTGACCGACAGCCTGTACGTGGTGAACAAAGACGACAAGCTGATTGGAATTTTGCCCTTGTCGATCTTGCTCACCGCGGATCCCGACAAAACCGTCAAGGAACTCATGATTACCGATATCGAGGCAATCCCCGCCAATTTGCCCGCTTCCGATGTGGCGTTGCTCTTCGAGCATCACGACTGGGTCTCGGCGCCGGTGGTGGACGAGGAAGGGAGGCTGTTGGGCCGGATCACCATCGATGACGTGGTGGACGTGATTCGTGACGAGGCCGAGCACAACATCATGAGCCACGCCGGTTTGAGTGAAGAAGTGGATATGTTCGCGCCGGTCAAAACCAGTGCCCAGCGGCGGGCGGTATGGTTGGGAGTGAATTTGATTACCGCCTTTCTGGCGGCCTGGGTCATCGGGCTTTATGAAGAAACCATTCAAAAAGAAGTGGCTCTGGCGGTGCTCATGCCCATTGTCGCCAGCATGGGCGGCATCGCGGGCACCCAAACCTTAACCTTGGTTATTCGTGGTCTGGCTTTAAAACAAATCGGCATCACCAATGTCAATACTTTATTAGTCAAAGAACTGGCGGTGGCGTTTCTCAATGGGGTGCTCTGGGCGGTGGTGGTCGGCGTCATTGCCGCGATCTGGTTCCAGGCTATTCATATCGGCCTGTTGATCGCTGCTGCCATGATTATCAATTTGCTTTGCGCCGCCCTGGCCGGGGTTACCATCCCTTTGCTGCTCCAGAAAATGGGGATTGACCCGGCACTGGCTGGCGGCGTACTGTTAACTACGGTTACCGATGTTGTTGGTTTTATGGCGTTTCTTGGATTGGCAACGTGGTGGTTGTTTTAAACAATCAGGTTTTCAAAAATCCTCGCAGCAAATCCTCAACATTAAAAGTCGAGACTAGAAAATGAACGGTGGCAAGATTTTCATCATTATTGGCGCGATTCTGGTTTTGATTGGGCTGATTCTCAATTACGCACCGGGATTATTCAGTTGGTTCGGGCGCTTGCCCGGTGATATCCGCATTGAGGACGAAAACCGTTTTGTTTTTATCCCGTTGACTTCCATGATTATCATCAGCATCGTGCTGACCTTGATAATCAATTTATTCTTCCGGCGGTGACCTCCCGGTTAATTCTGGGGTTCCCCCTGGGGGCTATTCTAGTCTCGGCTTGGGCGTGGTTTCAGCCGGAAATCTTTCAGCCTTTTAAACCGGCCATTGTCCCATTATTGGCCATTGTCATGCTAACCATGGGACTCACTCTCACCTGGGATCACTTCCGGCAAATTTTGCGGAATCCCGCGATTGTCTTTATTGGCGTGGGGATTCAGTTTCTGATCATGCCTGCCGCGGCCTTTTTTCTGGGGAAAATATTTGGTTTATCTCCCGCGGAACTGACCGGCATGGTACTGGTAGGGAGCAGCGCGGGCGGCACTGCCTCTAATGTCATTTGCTATCTGGCCAAGGGAAACGTGGCGCTGTCAGTTCTCATGACCCTGACTTCCACGCTGCTGGCGGTAGTTGCCACGCCGGCATTGACCTATCTTTATCTGCACCAAAACGTGCCCGTTCCTGCCGGTGATATGCTGCTAAGCATTCTCAAGATAGTTTTACTGCCGGTACTGGCGGGGGTCTTTTTGAATACTTGGCTGGGTGGCCACATTAAAAAGCTTCATACGGGACTGCCGCTACTTTCAAGCGCCGCCATCATCTTCATCATTGCGATCATTGTTGCCCTTAACCAATCAACCATCGCTGGCGTAGGCTTGTTGACCCTGGCCGCCGTGATACTGCATAACTTGTGTGGCCTGGCGTGCGGTTATGGTTTGACTGCGTTGCTGGGTTATGACCCTGCCACTCGCCGTACCATTGCCATTGAAGTGGGGATGCAAAATTCCGGTTTGAGCGTCGCCCTGGCGGTTAAATACTTCTCCACCGCAGCCGCCCTGCCCGGCGCATTGTTCAGTCTTTGGCACAATATTTCCGGAGCGCTTTTGGCCAGCTACTGGCGGCGAAGCAATGATCGTTGAAAAGCGTCCCGGCACCTATTTATTGTGGCTACATTGCACGCAACCGGGCTCTGTAACTATCGGAAAACAGGGCAAATTATATCTGCAACCAGGCTGGTATGGTTATGTTGGCAGCGCGTTGGGACCCGGCGGGCTTTACAGCCGCCTCCACCATCACCTTTCCCCGCCCGCCCGTTTGCACTGGCATATTGATTACCTGCGCCAATCCATTCCCGTCACCGAAATATGGTATTCCTATGGAAGCAAAAGGCGTGAACACCATTGGGCCAAAATTTTGGCGGAGTGCTCCCCATCTCCACCCCCGTTAAAAGGATTCGGTAGTTCCGACTGCCGCTGCCCGGCCCATTTGTTTTTCTTTCTCCGTCAGCCGGCTTTGGAAGAAATACTCCAGCACCTTGGCTGCATAAAATTCATAGGTAAGTTTTAATTTTATCTTGGGCTGTCGCTGAATTATTCAGCGTTTCCTTAGAAATTCAGGCAGCACACTCAGGCCGCCTGGACAGGAATGGCATGACTGGTGCGGATAATCTGGTTATTTTCGTCCAGGTAAATCAAGGTGGGTTCGAAATCGGCCAACTCGCCTTTTTCCATGCCCGCATAAGCGCAAATGATGATCTTATCCCCCGGCGCAGCCAGACGCGCCGCCGCTCCGTTCACGGAAATAATTCCGGAGTTATCTTCCGCCCGGATGGCATAAGTGACAAAGCGCTCGCCGTTGTTAATGTTATAGATGTGAATTTGCTCATATTCACGGATTCCTGCCCGGTCGAGCAAGGCACCATCTATCGCACACGAACCTTCATACATCAACTCCGAATGGGTCACACGGGCTTGATGCAACTTGGCTTTTAACATGGTTACGTGCATGTTCTTCAGACACCCGGATTAATATAGGGGGTAAAATTATCCCTTATTCCTGTGATTGCATCAAGCAGCCTCCAAGGCAATCCTAGAGGGACGGGTTTTTCGCCAACTTTTGCAAATAATCATTAATCTCGTCCCTGGATAACCACCGCCTCAGAAACGCCAAAAGAAACGCTGCTTCAACATGCCGCACGCACCAAGGCTAAAACCTCTCCAACACCTTTCAACGCTGGAGCAAATCCAGATAACGCTGCCAATTGGAAGGATTGGAAGCATCATTAGCGGCTGCAGAGATTTTTTTAACTGTGTTGAACTAAACCGCTTCGCGGTAGCTTTTTCGCCATCTCCATAGATTTCCCATTCACTGACGGTTTGTCGGACACTCGTTGTGACCGCTTTTGGTCGCGATTAGAGGAGAAGTCCGATGACAGTGTTACGTCAAAAGATGATCGATGCCATGCTGGTGCGTGGCTTTTCAGTCCGAACCCATCGTAGTTATCTCGATGCTGTTTCCCGCCTGGCGAAGTACTACCGACGCCCGCCGGATCAACTGTCCGGTGAGGAATTGCAGGCGTTTTTCCTGTATCTGGCCAAGGACTGCGGCCTGTCTGGGGCGACCTGCCGGCTGTATCTGAATGCGATCCGGTTTTTTTATCTGCAGGTGCTGGGTCGCGATTCGTTCGGAGTCACCCTGGCGGTCCCCAAGCGGGCGCAGCGCATTCCGGAGTTGTTGACCCGGGGTGAAGTGGGAAGGCTGTTGTTGGTCTGCCGGAACCTCAAGCACCGCATGGTGCTGACGACCTGTTACGGCTGTGGACTGCGGGTGAGCGAGCTGGTGGCGCTCAAGGTACGCCACATTGACGGCGAGCGGCACCTGTTGAGAGTGGAGCTGGGGAAAGGAGCCAGGGACCGGCA